>NZ_JAXCID010000022.1:0-65250 GCF_035985125.1 Arthrobacter sp. CG_A4
CGCCCA
Source organism: Arthrobacter sp. CG_A4 (assembly GCF_035985125.1). NCBI lineage: Bacteria > Bacillati > Actinomycetota > Actinomycetes > Micrococcales > Micrococcaceae > Arthrobacter > Arthrobacter sp. CG_A4. The sequence continues at coordinate 7 of NZ_JAXCID010000022.1, forward strand.
CGTTGAAGATCTGGATGACGCCCCGCTCATCGGTGGCCATCTGCCAGAAGTACGCGCTCTTGACGATGGCGTCCGACAAGGCACTGCGGGCCTTGGCTTCGGTGTTGTCGGTGCCGATCAGCAGGTAGCCGATGATCTCGGATCCCGCATCACGCAGCGCGGTCACCGAGACGATGGCCGGGAAGCGGCTGCCGTCCTTGCGGACATAGGTCAGCTCATAAATGTCCTCGATGCCGCGTTTGGCCTTGAAGACGAGCGCCTCGAAACCGGGCTCGATGGGCGTGCCCAGCTCCGCGCTGAGCTCCGCGGCCCGTTTGATGAGCTCGCGCGGGTCGGACATGTCCGCGGGGGTGATCCGGTTGACGACCTCGAGCGCGTCATAGCCCAGCATCGCCTCGGCGCCCACGTTGAAGATCTGGATGACGCCCCGCTCATCGGTGGCCATCTGCCAGAAGTACGCGCTCTTGACGATGGCGTCCGACAAGGCACTGCGGACCTTGAACAGATTGTCGTTGCTCTCTTCGATGACCGTCATGTCAGCCCTTCGTGAACCCGTTGGTCACGTGCTGGGCAGCAGTGAACACGCCCAGCACGTTGCCGCCGGCGTCGCCGTAGGCAGAGGCGTTGTACAGGACCTCGGTCAGCGTCCCGTCCCGGTGCCGCAACGTCAGCGGGTAGTCTTCAGCCATCTCCTGCTCGAAAGCCAGCTGGTAGATCCTGCCGGCTTTCTCGGGGTCGATGAAGTAGTCGGAGAACGGGGTCCCGATCACCGTCTCGCGGCGGACGCCGGTGACCTTGATCATGGCCTCGTTGGTATCGGTGACCATGGCGTCAGGGCTGATAGCCACCAAAGAGTCCAGGCTCGACTCAATCCTCGACCGGGAAGCCTCAAAGGCCTGCAATCGCTTGGTCACGTCCGCTTGGCCACGTCGCATCGACAGCGCCCCCCTTAAAGTCATCACCGGAGGCTCGACACGGGCAGTATCAGAGCCACATAGAACCCTACGCCAGAACCTCAGAGGTTCAAGTCCAAATGCGTGGATGCTCCTATCTTTGTCAAGCGGCGGTTGGTGATTTCTGGTGGCGGGCGGCGAGTTCAGTTGTGGTTTCCTCCTTGCCTGTCGGGACGAGGGTGACGCGTGAGCGGCTGAGGACGTCGAGGCCGAGGTAGCGGCGGCCTTCGATCCATTCGTCGTGTTGTTCGGACAGGACGGCGCCGACGAGACGGATCAGGGACTTGCGGTCGGGGAAGATGCCGACGACGTCGGTGCGGCGGCGGATCTCTCGGTTGAGGCGTTCCTGCGTTTTCTTCAGTCCGGGGGTCAGCCAGGCGTCTGACGTGGGCTTATGTGTTGTGGACGGTGTCTTTGACGTGGCTGCTTGACGTGTTTCACTCTGGTTATCGGTGTCTGATTGTTGTTCAACTGTGATTTCCTTGGCCTGATCGGGTGTCTTTGTCCGGCTGGCTTGCGCGCTGGTCGCCGAGAGCATGGGCGAGTCGGCGACGGAGCTTGTGTTTTCCTCTGTAAGCGCGCGGACGCGTTCGTTGGCTGTCGATGCCGCACTGTTCACCACCAGCACTGGCCGGCGTCTCAGCCGTGACGCGATCGAGCACCGCATCCACCACACCATCATCACGGCCGCGTCGTCCTGCCCGTCGCTGGTCGGAAAACACGTGACCATGCATACGCTGCGGCACACCGCTGCGATGCGGCTGCTGCACGCCGGCGTCGACACCACCGTCATCGCCCTCTGGCTCGGCCACGAACAGATCGTCACGACGAACATTTACCTACACGCCGACATGACATTGAAGGAGGCCGCGATCGCGAAAGTCACCCCATCCGGCGTCACCGCGCCAGGACGTTACCAACCCACAGACACCGTTCTGGCCTTCCTCGCAGCGCTGTGATTATGCCGACCTTTTTGTCCCGTCCACCGCCTGGAACCTGGGATCCCAGACCAACATCGGCATAATCACAATGTCGGCATAACACGTAAACACCTGGCCCGGGGCCGTAGCCACCAGTTCAGGAACCGCCCGGGGCGGGTGTTTTGCCAGCCGACGGCGTTCCGTGACCTGGCTGTTTTCCTCCAGTACGCGGTAGAACGTCGACAGCGATCCCAGATAGATTCCCTGGTCCAGCAGCTTGGTATAGACCTGCATGGGTGCCAGGTCCACGAACTCGAGAGAGTTCAGCGCCGCCAGGATCCCGGAGCGCTCGGCGGCGCTGAGCTTGTTCTGCGGTACCACCGGGACATGGTCCCGCAGTGGGGCCGGTTTCCGGTTCGCGGTCGTCCGGGAAACACCCGTCAATGATGCTGCCCGGCGCGAGGGGATCTTCAGTTCCAGCATCGACCGGTACGTGGTCATCAGCGTTTCCTGGACCGGGGCCCGTCCGGCATATCCTCTGAGGCGCTCTCTAAGAACGCCTGTAGTTTTCCCATCAATTCCAAGGCTGCCTCGGTCTTCTGCAGCCGGCTCTCGCTCACCTCTAACTGGCGGCGCAAACGCGCGTTCTCGGCCTGATCAGCCGACAGTTCAGGTGCTCGCGCGCCCAAATTCCCGGTAGGTTGGAGTCGACTCTTACTTCCCACCGCCGTGAAAGGGCCACATGTCCGGCCAACCGCCCCGCCAGTCCCTGTTCACCCGAACTGCCGCCGCGGCAGCAGCTCTGCTGCTCGCCGTCGCGCTGGTGCCGGCCGCGATCTTGCTGCCGACGCCGCCAGCGGCGGCAGCAGAACAGTCCGTACCCGTCATGGTGGTGCTCGACGCCTCCGGCTCCATGATGCAGGACGACGCCCCCGGCCTGCGGATCGACGCCGCAAAGTCCGCGGTGAAGAAACTCATCGGCGCCGTCCCGGACTCCGCCCGGATGGGGCTGATGGTCTACGGGACAGGTACCGATTCCGCGCTATCCTCCAAGACCGCCGGTTGCGCCGACATCCGGACCCTGGCGCCGGTGGGCGCGGTGGACAAGGCCGCGCTCACCACCGCCGTCGACGGGATCAAAGCTTCCGGCTACACCCCGGTGGGGGCGTCCCTCCGGGCGGCCAGCGAGGCGCTGGCCGGCGTGAAGGGCCCGCGGTCCATCATCCTGGTCTCTGACGGCATCGATACCTGCGCCCCTCCCGCCGCGTGCGACGTCGCCAAGGAACTCGCCGCCGCCGGCACCGAGCTGAGCATCCACTCCATCGGTTTCAAGGTGGACGCCTCCGCCCGTGCAGAACTCGAATGCATCGCCACGGCGACCGGAGGCACTTACTCCGACGCCCGGGACGCGGCAGCCCTCACGGACGAGCTCACTATCCGGACCACCCGGGCCATCGGGGTTTACGAAGCGCAGGGCACCCCGATCACCGGTGGCTCGTCCCCGGCGGACGCCCCGCTGCTGTCCGCCGGGCAGTACCTTGACGTGCTGGAGAAGGGCTCGGAGAAGAACAGCACGGCCGAGGCCGGATCCACCCGCTACTACAAGGTCCAGCTGGCCCCGGGCGAGCGTGCCCACGCTGCCGCGACACTGCTGGTTCCGCGGCGCGGCGAGACGGACACCTCCGGCACGGCCTACCTTTCCGTGTCCTTCGTGGACGCGCAGGACGAGTCGTGCCTCCTCCAGGACACCGAACACGCCAACTCCAACCAGTCCTTCCTCTTTCCGCCGACGGCGGCGCTCAGCACTCCAGCGCTGGGCGAGGACGCAGGGGACAAGTGCTTCGGGGCGGACGGCAAGGGCGAGGCCTTCCTGAAGGTGGAGCGCTCCGGCAACTGGGCCTGGACCAAGGAACTGCCCGTGGAGCTCCTGTTCGCCACCGAGCCTGCCGGCGACACCAAGGGACTGCCGGACGCATACCCGGCCTCGCTGCCCCCGGTTGTCCCGGCACCCGGCGGAACCGCCGCCCCGGTAACCGGCGGACCCAGCTACAACACCGCCGCCGAGCTCAAGCCCGGCCTGTTCTCCGATTCCCTCCTGGGTGCGGAAACAAAGTTCTACAAAATCCCCGTGGGCTACGGCCAGCGGCTCAGCTTCAAGGCCACCGTGACAGCCGACGGCGCCTCCGCCGGGGCGGTCGGCAAAAGCCTGAACCTTGCCCTCTTCAACCCGCTGCGCCAGGAGACTGAACTGGCCCGCGGGAGCGACAAATACATCTCCGGCAACTCGCTGGTCTACACGTTCATCCGCACCGGCGACAGCCTGGCAGCCAGCATGGCGGTCCCGGTCCGCTACAACAACCGCAATTCGAAGGACACGGGCATCGAATTGATCGCCTACCCCGGCGGGTACTACCTGGCCGCGTCGCTCGAGGACGGGTCCACCGTGGACGTCGGCAGCGAACTGGCGTTCGACCTGGCCATCGACGTCAGCGGCGACGCCGAGAACGGGCCGTTGCTGAACGCCGCGGAAGCTACCGCGGAGCCCACGTTGGCGCCCTCGGGACAGCCCTCGGCTGCGGCACTAGCCGACACCCCGCAGGCGGCGTCGACGTCGGACAGCGCCGGCCCGCTGTCGTGGGGACTGGGTATTGCCGGGCTGCTGGCAGCGGCCGCCGGTATCTTCGTGCTCCTGCGGCGCAGATCATCCCAACGGAAAGTGGGATAGCCACGGACTCGCAGAACTGCCTGCATATTGGTCCGGCAGCCAGGGGAGTAATGTAACGAACTGGTAACATAGGGCTAATGCGGTCTAAGTCTGGTCAAACAAGAGTCACGCAGCTGGATGGCCTCAGGGGGATTGCCGCCCTGGTGGTTGTTTCCTGCCACGTCGTGTCGACACTCCCGGGAATCGGGAGTGTATTCGACAACCGATCCGTGGGGCTCACCACCGCGGAGACGTGGGCTGTTTTCTCTCCGCTGCACGTCCTCTGGAACGGCACTCCGGCGGTCCACGTCTTTTTTGTGCTATCCGGCTTCGTGCTGGTCCTGCCGTTCACCAGGCCGGGCGCGGTCAGGAGCTGGGCACAGTTCTACGCCGCCAGGGCGCCCTTTCATCAGACAGGGTGTCGAGGATGAATTCGCACCATAGCTTCGCCGCATTGACCGCCAAGCGTGCATGTCGTGCACCGAGGCCACTCCGCACCACGTCGTGTCCGTGGCCCGTACCGTAGCCTGCATTTCTATGTTCCGCGACTCCTGTCGCAACCGTGCTCACGGCTCCAAGGATGCGACGGACTGAAGGGGCCCCATCTGGACCCCCAGCCTGTGTCGGATGCACGTTTAGGGCCTCTTGCGCGCGGCGGACAAGGTCCGGGACTTCTTCCCGCCCCGATATCGTTTCCCCGCGTTCCCGTAGGACTAGCTTCGCCGTGCTCTCGATAAGTTCCTTTGCAGAACCGATAGCTTGGGCAGGGTCTCCGTGCCGGACTGCGCGACTTATCCGGTCGAGATGTTCCAAGATCGGCCTCGGGGACCATCGGTACAGCCGTTGGCGCTAAGCACTTGATCATGGTCATCTATTGCAGGCGATCGACGTTGTGCGGAGGTTCGTCGGAAGATCCTCGATCACTGGTGGGGCGGCTATTGTCAGTCTCATGCCAGTGGAATTTCGGCCTCCGGTGGGCGGGGTTGCACGCCAGTGGGGACAGCCTGAGCTGTGCGGAGGGCTCCACCTGCCCACAATGGGCACAACCCGCCCGGTCACCTGCGGGGTGGGCGGCCCCGGGTGCGCCCGGCCTGCCAGCCGGGGACGGCTTCATCCAGGAGCTTGATCTTGGCCGGGTCGAGTTCGCCGCGGCGGCGTTTGTATCGCTGGGTGTGGATCCACACTCCGAGGGTGTGTTCCCGTTCTGAGGCGTAGTGGTGGTGGCGGGGCCAGTCGTTGCCTTCGGCGCGGAAGTCCACGAGCTGGGCGAGTCGGTCGTGCCATCGGGCTTCGTCCGTAGCTGCTCTGTGGTTCCCGGCCCACCCGGGAAGCCGTGCGAGGCCGTCACGGTAGGCCGGGTCCAGAATGCCTTCGGCTGCTTCGCGCCGGCGCTCGGACAGCCACCGGGCCATTGACCGCTCACCTTTGTCCTCGGAGCGGTGGCGGGGGAGCCGGCCCTCGGCCGAGATCCAGGTGAGGATCTCTTCCATGCGGGCAATGTTCTTGGGGGAGGGGCTGGTTTTGACGCCAGCGACGGCTTGGTGTGCGGCTTCGAGTCCCGGATCCCGGCGGCGGGCGATCACCAGGTGATGCCCGACGGTGGCCGGCTCGGCACGCACGAGGTCAGCGATGCGTTGCCGGCTCAGCCCGAGCCGGTACATCAGCACCCATTCCGCGTCAGGAGCGCGCCGCAACCGCCTGTCCATAATGGACCCCATCCTGTCACGGCCTCCCCGCAAGGCGGGCCGGCTACGTGGGGGCAAAGATACGGGCTCCCCGGCGTCCGCCGGCCCCCGGCTGCCGGGGGCGCGTAAAGGGCTGACGTGGCCGGCCCAGCTCGACGGCGGTATTGCTAAGAAGTAGTAGGAGTAGTAGTTTTGGTACTACTCCTACTACTACTTTTTTGAGGTTGTCGCCGTGGCGTTGAGTGTGAAAGACCGTGTGTTTGCTGCTGCGGAGCAGATCAGTGCCGAGCGCCGGCCTACCGTCTCGACGGTGCGGGCGGCGGCGGGTGTGAGCAACGCCGACGCCACGCGCTATCTGAAGGAGTGGGTGGAGGAGAAGCAGGCCGCGGGAGGCCGTCTCGCCGCGACGCCGGCAGCGGTGCTGGAGCAGGCGGCGCGTCTGGCCGGGGCCTGCTGGGCCGAAGCGTCCACTGTGGCGGATGAGCGGCACGCCGCTGCGGAAGCGGTCTGGGCGCAGGAGAAGAAGGATCTGGGCCTGGAGATCTCCGAGCTCGTCGCTGACCTGGACAAGGTCACCGCCGAGAAAGATGCCGCCGTCGCCGAACTCACCGCCCGGGTCACCGCCCTCGATACCCAGGGCGCGGCGATGGAAGCGCAGTTGGAGCAGGCACGCGCAGCCGAACAGCAGGCCAGCAACACCGCGGCCGACGCGGCGGCCAGGGTGGCCGCGGCCGAGGCCCGGGCCGAGACCCTGCAAAAGGCGCACGACGCGCTCCTGCAGCGCATCGTGCCCGAAACCCCCGGACAAGGATGACCGGGCCGAACGAATTAGTGGCGCCGCCCCGGCTTTGAGCTGCGCGGAGGGGCCCCACCTGACTTCCCGGACCTATTGAGGCGAGGCAACAGGGCCTCATGGAACCGCTGACTCTCGTAAACTTCGTGCTGTCACTGACAGCCCTGGCCGCCTCGATCATCACCGACCGGGCCCTCTCCAGGACCCGGGCCGGGCAGGACTCTTAGACCGGCACGGGGCCGGGCCGCCCGCCGGCCGGGCCGCCCGCCGGGCGGGCCGGCACTGCCGCCCGTTACCTTTGCGGCTGGGCTCCCGCTGCGGGGAACTCCCGCAGCGTTGCTGCGACTGCCCTGGCCGCTGCCGGGTTCTCGGTCCAGGACCGGCCCGTGCGGGTGCAGGCATGGAAATTCGTCAGCTCAGATGCCTCCGCGGCCGCCGCAAGCTCAGCCCACGCCTCTTGAAGTTCTATGAGTTGTTCGGCTGTCAGCGGCTCCAGCGTCTCCGGGCCGCCCTCGGTGGGGACGGAATCACCCTTGCCCGCCGTTGCCGGGCGTTTCCTGAAAATACTCCGTAACCCCATACGCTGCCCCTTTGAATGAAAAAAGCCCGCCAGGAGGTCTACTCGGGGGGAGAAGCACCTGCAACCGGCGGGACCGTTCCACCATAGCAAGACCCTGGTTTCCGCTGCGCTCCACCCAGTTACTGGGCGTCCGCTGGCGCGACCGGCTGTTGGGGCCAGGGCGCGCCGTCGCAGAGCTCCGGAGACCCTGGCCCTGCCTTGTCTACGACGTTTTTTTGTTGCTGTCCTGCGGATTCTAGGCGTCCGCTCCACCCCGTCAAGCCCCTCCTTCGTCGGGGCCTGCGGGTGCAGGAAATGTCCCTGCGGCGCTCCTGCGTCGCTGATTTCCTCCAGGAATTTCCTCCCCCTTGCCAAGGTAGACAGGCCTCCGTCGGCCGCCGAGCAAGCGAGCTTGCCAGCAACCAAAAAACGGTAATACTGGAACCGGTCTTGGGCCGGTGTGACTCCCCAAAAAACTGACGTGCCTCCGGGCGCTGTCTTCCTGTTGATCTGTCCGCCGGTTCAAGGTCCGTCAAAGGGTGTGGAGCCAGGCGGACATGACTTCATAGGAGCCTGATTCGACCAGTCCCATTACCGTTTTGTCTGCCCACCTGGCCCGCGCCCCATTCAATCAGCCATTGAACACCCGACTGAGGGGCACCTTTCCATCTTGGCAAACGAAACAACCAATGTCATCGCCGGTATCGACACCCATGCCGACACGCACCATGTGGCCGTGATCAACGAATACGGCAAGCCCCTTGCGGACAGGGAATTCCTGGCCGTGGGCTCCGGATACCGGAAGATCGTCGAGTTCATTACCAGCTACGGCCCTGTCACCGCCGTAGGGGTTGAAGGCACAGGATCCTACGGGGCCGAAATTGCTAGAGCCCTGCGCGGTGAGGGTCTGTCTGTGCTGGAGGTGAACCGCCCGAACCGGGCCGCGCGCCGGCTGAAGGGCAAGTCCGATCCCTTGGACGCCTACCAGGCCGCTCAATCGGTACTCGACGGCCGGACCACGGCGATCCCGAAGGCCAAAGACGGTCCCGTGGAATGCCTGCGTATCCTGCGTATCCTGCGTGCCGGGCGCACATCGGCAGTGAAGGCCCGCACCGCGGCAATCAATCAGATCAAGGGCCTTCTCGTGTCGGCTCCGGACAACCTCCGGGCGAAATACCGGGGGCTTGGAACCTCGGCGATGATCACGGCCCTGCAGCGCTGCAGACCCTCGGGCCATATTGCTGACCCTGAGTACGTGTGCCTGCTGACGTTAAAGGCCCTGGCCACCCGTTGCCAGTCCCTCACGGCAGAAGTAGATGCCGCGGACGCCGCGCTCCGGGAAATCCTGGATACCTACGCGCCGATGCTCTGTGACCTTCCAGGTGTCGGAACGGAAGTGGCCAGCCAGCTCCTGGTGACCGTTGGGGACAACCCGGACCGTCTTGGGAACGAGGCCCAGTTCGCTGCCCTCGTCGGGGTTGCGCCCATACCGGCATCCTCGGGCAAAACGACCCGTCACCGGCTCAGCAGAGGCGGTGACCGCAATGCCAACCGTGCCCTGCATCAGGTGGTACTGGTGCGTATGGGTTCGTGCCAGCGGACCAAGGACTACGTGCTCAAGCGCACCGCGGAGGGCAAGAGCAAACGAGAAACAATGCGGTGTCTCAAACGCTACGCAGCCCGGGAACTCTACCGCCAGATCACCAACCCTCAGCCGGCACCAAGCAACGCCGACCTGCGCCAGATGCGCACCAAGCTCGGTCTCACTATCACGACCGCTGCCCGCGAGCTCGGTCATTGGCCTTCCAAAATTTCCAGTCTGGAACGAGGCCTTGTCCGCAACGATGCACTTGCCACGAGTTACCGCCAATGGCTAACCGATCAAGCAGCCCAAAACGTTACCGCGAACGCTGTTTGACGACGTAGGCGTCATCGTCGGCGCCAACGTGCATCGTCAAGGTGGCGCGGGCTGTCCAGCCCACGTCGGGCGGCTCCGGCGGTACGTTGACGAGCTCAAATCCCGTGTGAATCGCTCGGATGCGCGACGGCAGAGTTCCGCCGGCGCCGACGGGGCACCGCGCATGGACTGGGCCAGCCAGGAGCCCCTGGCCTCGCGTTCACAGCGCTGAACACACAGGGCCGTGGCGCGTCGGGGCGCACCACGGGCGGGCTGGAAGCCCCTCCGGCGGCCCACGAGCATACGGCTCGACGCGCTGGACGAAGGCGGGTAGATCATCGTCATGCTGACGCGGTCCTTGCTCACGTCTTGATGGTCAAAAAGTGTGACGCGAAGGACCGGAGAAGAGGCTCCATCGTCAGAGAACGTGACCGACCCGTCGTCAAATAACGTGCGCGGTAACAGCCCCAAAACACCATTTGACACCTATATGAGCATCAACGGGGGAGTCAGGGAGCAGCTGGCACGGTTACGCCGTCCCCTTACCCCGAGTCGATGAAACAAGGAGAACCACCCAATGACTGCAATCGCAGAAACCACCAAGGCCACCACCGTCCCGACGCTGGAATGGCTGGACCCGGCAACGCTGACCGTGGAGACGAACGTGCGCAAGGACGCGGCCCTGACGCCTTCGTTCATTGCCAGCATCAAGGAACACGGCGTTCTTGAACCCGTCATTGCCCACCGCAAGGACGACGGCACCGTGCACGTCCTGATGGGACAGCGCCGCACCCGCGCCGCCGTCGAAGCGGGCAGGCCCCTCATCCCTGTCATGGTGATGGACAGCCCCGAGGAAGCCGACCGGATTGTCACGCAGGTGGTGGAGAACATTCAGCGGTCGGCGCTGACCGAAGCGGACGAGGCCGACGCTTACCACCAGCTTTCGCTGATTGGTGTTTCAGCGGCATCGATCGCCAAGAAAACCGGGCGGACCAAAACCACCGTTGAGGCAGCGTTGAAAGCCAATGCGTCCGAAGCCGGGGCCGCCGCCTTGGGCAAGGGCTGCACCATCGAGGAAGCTTTGATCATGTCCGAGTTTGAAGGAGACGAGGAAGCGACCCAGGAATTAGAGTCCGTCATCATGGATGAGCCCGATCAGCTCTTTCACGTCGCCCAGCAGTTGCGGGACCACCGCGACCGCGCCGAAGCGCTTACCGCGCTGATCGCGGAACTGGAAGCCACCGGCAAGGCCATCGTGGAGGACGCCGGACACTACGCGAACGAGGACAACCTGTATGTCTCCGCCGCGAAGCGGGCAGACGGCGAGGACGCCACGGACGAAGACGCCAACGCCTACCTCATCAGCACCGATTACCGGGGCGAGCACCATGCCAAGCCCGTCATCACCGGGTGGGCTGAACTCGGTTTCACCGCCAAGCACGAGCGCTACGACGGCGGCACCGCTGTCCAGAAAGGACCGATGACCGATGAGCAGAAAGCAGAGCGCAAGACCCTGATTGAGAACAACAAGCTGATGCTCTCAGCTACGACCATCCGCCGCCAATGGGTCACGGCACTGTTGGCCAAGAAGCAGGCCCCCAAGGGCTGGCAGTACTTCACTGTCCACGCCATCACCCACCACTCCGAAACCGCCAGCGGCTACGAGGGCAAGGTAGCCACTGACATGCTCGGCGTGAAAGTCGAAGAGTCCGATGCATGGGCGTGGAACCCGCTGAGGGACCACGTAGCCAAGACCACCACCCGGCCCGAGTTCTCACTGATAGCGCTGGTCTGCGCAGGGTATGAAAAGACCATTGCAAAGGATTCGTGGCGCTCACCCGGACAGACCCACCGGGACTACCTGAACCAGTTGGTCACATGGGGTTACACCGCATCTGATGTTGAACAGATCATCATCGACAGCGGCAAGTAAGCACCACCGGGCATAGAAAAAGCGCGGACCCTAGATAAGTCGAGTATCTAGGCTCCGCGCTTTGTCCTACCCACATCCTACCGTACAAAACCGGAAAAACCCCGCGACGGGCCGGGCCGGGATTTCGAAGGACCGGAACCATGAAAACGCGGGCGGTCCGCCGCAACCCTGGGCAGCACTGCGTGTGGTCACCAGCGACGGACCGCCGTTCGAACGCGACACCTGAGCCGCCTTCCCCTGGGTGCAGCGCAGCAGTGCCCCAGAGACTGCTTCTCATCACTGATTTACCCCTCGCCCACCTAGGCACCGCAAAAGCTCTAACCTCCGGGCTTTTCCCGCACACACCTGGACCACGGGACCCGAATTGAACGACTGACCACAACCGCCAGGTCACCAATAGCCGGCCAGTCACCACGAACAACCGGCCGGCCATGGACAGCCTCCACCCGCCGGGGTACTCAAAACCCAAAAGCCGCCGTGGACCACACGGTGAACGTCCGGGGGCCACCAGGTGCCGGCTGCTGCACCCGGGCGCGGGGCCGGCTCTTAGGGTGGCTCTATTCCGAGGACCAGGAACGAGGCGGCTGCCGCCGGAAGCTGACGGAACCACCACCGTAGGAATCACCTAAAAAGAAGCAAAAAACCCTTAGATTGCGGGGCAAAACTCTATTTATTCAGTTGGATAATTGCTAAAATAGAGGTATCAAGTCAAGCAGTCGAACGAAACTCTCACTCATACGAAACCAGGTACTGAAAATGACTTCCCCCACCGCCGGATACACGGTCTACACCAAGCCGGAATGCCCCAACTGCGACAAGACGAAGGCTTACTTCGAGTCCAAGGGCATCACCTACACGGCCGTGGATATCACCGAGAATCCCGCAACGCTGGAGTACATCAGCGTCGAGCTCGGATACGCCCAGGCACCTGTGGTGGTCAGCAACTCCGATGATCAGGAGCACTGGTCCGGACTCCGCCGGGACAAGCTGGTCCAGGCCTCCATGAACCACCGCCAGGCAGCGTGAGCATCATGGCTGACGCGCAGCAGGGGGAGCGGTTCGCCCTCAGCCCGCGACGGATCACTGATGCTGACTGGTTCGGGCTCGAAGCCAACCAGGCCGGCACCATCAACGTCCCCACCCAAAACCCCTACACGGCAGTGCCGGCCCAACCGGCACCAGCAGACCGGACGTGAATACCGCCGTCCCGCCCGCCCCCACTGACCGCTACCGAAGGAGACCGACCATGACTGAATCCCACGAAGAACTGCGTTCCCGCGTCCGGGGCAGCTACACACTGGAAGCCGGAACCGAAATGTTGATCCGTGCCTTCGGTGGCCGGTTCGTTGAACCCGGCAACCCGTGGATCGATGAGGACCCCATGAGCGGGAAAACGTGGATCGACTTCGGAGAGATCCCGTCGAATGTCGGCGCTCTCTCCGGTGGGGAGCGGGAGTTTCTGATGCTCGCGGCGTCCGTGGCTGCCGATGTGCCGGTGGGAGTTGGTGAAATTCTGGACGGCCTGGACCGGCCCCTGATGGAGCTTGCCCTGGCGGCGTTCGCCCATGCCTCCGGCCTTGACGATGGTTTGTCCTTTGTGCGCGGCGAACGTCCCGGCACTCTGTACCCGTGGCCGGAAGAGACGACGCCGGATGTGTCATGACTAAACCGACGTCGCATATCACCCCGTACTTCACGCAAGACCAGGCTGACCAGGTGCGTGCTGCGCTCCAGGCCGCCGGCCGTGCCGAGGGGTACGCGTCGCTGTCTGATTTGGTGGTGGCCGCGACGATGCGTGAAGTGAAGCGCTTGCAGCGCAAGCACAACGGCGGGCGGGTGTGGCCCGGTGTGCCGGCCGGGTCGGTGCGCCCGGGCCGGCGCACCCGTGCCGAAACCGCAGCCAGTGAGGACAGGCCATGACCACCCGCCGATCACACCGCCGGCCCTTGGGGATGCTGGCAGTTCTCACCGCGGCGGCGGTGCTTCTGATGGGTTGCAATCCGTACAGCACCGGGGCGGTGACAGTGAAGGATTCCGCTGCGTCCCTCGAGGCGGCTCCGTGTGAACCGACGAGCACGTTGGCCAAACCATCCACCTTGCCCGGACCCGTTGGCGGCCCGTACCAGGTGGAGAGCGTGGTGGACGGGGACACGATCCGGATCAGCTGCAACGGATCCTCGACCCGTGTCCGATTGGTGGGCGTGAATACCCCCGAGACCGTGAAAGAAGATTCGCCGGTGGAGTGCGGCGGCCCTGAGGCCTCTGACTATCTGCGTGTCCGCCTCGATGGTGGCGTGGTGTTCCTGTTCATGGATCCGGCCCAGGGGGAGAGGGACAAGTACGACCGTTTACTGGCCTACGTCTGGTGCATCGACGGTGCCCTGGTGAACCGTGACCTTGTGGAGCTCGGCCTGGTCGAAGCCACCGGCTACGGCAAGGACTACGCCCACAAGAGCATCTTTGACGCGTTGGCTGAGAAAGCCGAGGCCGACGGCCTGGGCGTCTGGGCCTGCCCGTCACCAACCGTCCACGACCGTTAGGAGCGGCCCATGTTCATCTTCATTTTCCTCGCAGCTTTCGCGGCTGTGGCCCTGGTGGGGTGGATCATCTTTGCCCTGACCCATCCCGTCCTGGCCGGCCAAGGTATCCTGATTTTTCTGTGCAAGGCCGCCGGCGTGATCGCGCTCTTGTCAGCGCTTGGTTTCTGGATCGGCCAGGGCTTCACCCAGTCCATCCCCGGCTTCTTGTTCATGGCCGGCTTCTTCGTCGCAGCGAACAAGCTCGAGGCACGCTGGCGCAGCTGGTGAGACTCTAATGGAGTCCGCGCACGATGATCGGTTCTGGTCCAAGGTGATCAAAGGCCCGCGCCCGAACGATTGCTGGCTTTGGACCGGTGCTGTCTCCGATGACGGCTACGGACGCTACTGGATCCAGACCCATGACGGTGGACAGCAGGCCGTCCGCCCACAGAGGCATGCCCACACCCTACTGACCGGTGAGCAGCTGCCGCCGGAAACAATCCTCATGCACTCATGTGACATTCCGCTGTGCGTCCGGTCCACCGGCGGGGCGGACAGCCACACGTACCCAGGGACGCAGGCGGATAACCTGGTGGACCGTTCACAAAAAAGACGCCACGCCAACGCCCATACCTGGCGTTGGCGTGGCGTCGGCCGCGCTAACTTCGCCGCTCAGTCGCGCCTGCTGCGCGACGCGCTCAAAGCGCACGGCTGGGACGAGTCAGTGATCCGTCCCCTCATGTCCGGCCGCGACCCCGACGCCCCTACCCTCTTCTGACCCGGTCACATCCGTGCCGCCCTGGTCAACGCCTGTCTTCTTTTTGCCTGCTGCTACGTCGATGCTGCGCACGTAGGAGACGCTGACGTCCAGGAGCTCGGCGACGCCTTGGCGCGTCTCACCGGTAGCGAGCATCTTGACCACCGTCGCCTTCGCGTCTTCGGCGGCGGATTCGGCGTCCCGCTTCGCTGTTGCGATCAGCTCCGCAGCCTGCTTCTCCGCATCCTCAACCATGGCATCCGCCATCAGCTTTGATGCGTGGTAGTCCGTTGCAAGGGATTGCAACGTCGCCTCACGCTCGCGCCGCTTCGCGGCCAGCTCCTCCGTCTTCCGACGTGCCTGAACCATCATCGAATTGCGTGTCTTGCCAGCCATCACGGCCCCCTAGGTGTGGTGTGCTTTCGAACTACGTTGCTGCCATTCTGGCAGAGAACACCGACCTTCGGCACCTAACGGTTACACGGCCGACTTCCGGCGCCTGAGCCAACCGGGTCGGGACGTGCGGGTGTCGGTCCGATGGGGCGCGGCAACAGTACCGATCACGAAGCGGACGGGAAGAACACGCTGAGCCTTCCCAGAAGCAGTGAAGGCTCAATCCACAACTTGCCCGGGCAGGACTCTCACCAGAGTCATTGATCGAGTTGTGGATGGAGCCTTCAGCGAGTTCCCACAATCAAAGCGATGCTTCTCATGATGGAAACTCGCATCCTCACTGATGGACCAAATCTGACGTTTTTCGAACCCTAATGCTCGCCAGCTCCCATCAGCTCAAAACCCCATATCCAGTCACACCTCTTGCATTTCGAATAAATGAGGCCGAATCCGCTAGAATCGGTCCATGATGTCGCTGCACGTACTCAGTGCTGGCACCGGTTACCTGTACTACACACAGGAGACCGCCAGCGGGGACACGCTGCGCGCAGAAGACCGCCAACTGGGCGACTACTACACCACAGAAGGCCTCCCACCGGGCCAATGGGTAGGCCGCGGAGCCGCCGCCCTGGGTGTGAGTGGGAACGTCACAGAAGCGCAGATGGCCAACCTGTTCGGCAAAGGCCGGCACCCGGAGTACGAACAGATCCTTGAAGAGAAGCGCGCCTCTGGGTTGTCCGAGAAGCAGGCCACCAAGGAAGCCGATAAGGCTGCCAAACTCGGCCGGAAGTTCTACGAGTACAGCCCCAAGGACAATGCCCTCTCACAGGCCATCAGCATCCGTGAGAGCGACTTTGAGCGGATGAAGCAGCGCAAGCCCACGGCAGAAGAACGGCACCGCATACGGGCCACAGCCGGGGCTGTGATGTTCCGTGAGGGCCACGGACGCAACCCTTCCACTAAGGAAGAGCTGGGTAAGTTCATCACCGCCCAGCTCCGGCCCCAGCAGGACGCCGTTGCCGGATACGACCTGACCTTCACCCCCGTCAAAAGCGTCTCGGTCCTCTGGGCCTTGGGTGATGCGGACACCCGCCGCATGGTCGAAGACGCCCAGCAGGCAGCCCTTGCAGACTCCCTCGACTACCTCGAACAGCACGCCCTGGCCACCCGCTCAGGAACCAACGGCATCGCCCAGACCTCCGTCAGCGGGGGCCTGACGGCAACGAGTTTCCGGCACCACGACTCCCGCCTGGGAGACCCCAACCTGCACCACCACGTCGTTGTCTCCAACAAAGTTCAGGACGAGGCAGGGAACTGGAAGACCATCGACGGCAAGCTCCTGCACCGCTCGGCGGTGGCCGTCTCGGAGAACTACAACACCCGACTGCAGGCCCACCTTGAAGCGGCCGGCGTCCAGTTCGAGGCACGCACCGTCAACGGATCCAAGCAGCCCGTCATGGAAGTATCCGCAGTCCCCCGGGAACTGACAGCCATGTTCTCCAAGCGCAGCCAAGGGATCCGCGCCAGCCTCTCCGAACTCCGCAAAGCCTACGAAGAACAGCACGGCCACGCCCCCGATTCGGCGGCGCTGATCAAACTCGCACAGGCCGCAACGCTCAACACCCGCCCCGACAAAGAAGCAGCCAAGACCCTCGAACAGCAGGCCCGCCTCTGGCGCGACGAAGCCCACACGCTCTACAGCGAAGAAGAACTTACCACCCTCACCAGTGCCCGGACCAGGCCGGCGCTGGCCACCGCAACGGGCATCGACGTGCACGCCGCGGCCCGGACAATCGTTGCCTCCGTTTCGGATAAGCGCTCGACCTGGACCGCGCAGAACGTCATGGCAGAAACCAACCGATGGGCCAAGGAATACGCGTCCACCCACGGGCAGTTGCCGACCGATGCCCTCGAAGACGTTGTGTCCGCCAGCCTGGGAACCGCGTCAGTACGCATCACCCCGAACCAGGTACACGGCCGCTTTGAAGCACTGACCCGCAACGCCGGAACAGCAGACTTCAACCACCGCACCGACACCCTCTACACCTCCACCAAGATCCTCGAAGATGAAAACCTGCTCCTGCGGGCAGGAACAACAGACGTCATCCCCGCGGCATCGATGGAAGACTTTGAGACTGCCGTTGCCGCCCACAACCACGCTGTGGCCACCGGCGAAAAATCCCACGCACTCGATGAGGGACAGATCGCCCTGGCCCGCGAATTCGTCACGTCCTCTAAACTTCTGGCCGTGGGTATCGGCGCCGCCGGCACCGGCAAATCAAGCTCCATGGGACTGGTCCGCGCAGCCATCACCCAGGCCGGCGGCCGCGTCATCGGCCTGGCACCCTCAGCCGTCGCGGCAGCGAACCTGGGCGAACAGCTCGGCATCACCGCAGCCACCACGGACAAATTCCTGCACATCAACCACGGCTCAAACCCCGCGCACCCGCCAGCGGCTCCCGGACCGTTCACCGTCACCCCCGGCACCCTCGTCATCGTTGACGAAGCCGGAATGCAGGGAACCGGCAAACTCGCGGACGTCGTCCGCGAAGTCCAAGCCCACGGCGGCCTCGTCCGCTTCCTCGGGGACGACCGTCAGCTTTCCGCCGTCCAGGCCGGCGGGGCACTGCGGCTGCTGATCAACGAAATCGGCGCCACCGAACTGGACACCATCCACCGGTTCACCAGCGAAGAAGAAGCAGACGCTTCCCTGCTGCTCCGCACCCCCACCGAGAACGAAACAGACCCGTTCACCTGGTACAAAGACAACGGCCGGGTCCAGGCCGGGAGCATCGAAACGATCGAAGGCCTTGCGTTCGGCGTGTGGCAGGAACGCCTCAACGCCGGCGACGCGGCCGTGATGATGGCACCCACCAACGAAAGCTCACAGCGGCTCTCCGAACGCGCCCAGGCCTACCGGATCGAAACCGGCGAAGTCGCCCGCGCCGGGGTGTCGGTGCAGCTGCGCGACGGCTCCACCGCATGGATGGGGGATCACATCGTGACCCGCTCCAACGACTCCACCCTGAAAACCAAGCGAGGGCGGGACGTGGTGAAGAACGGCGACCTGTGGGCCGTCGAAGAAGCCCACGATGACGGGTCGCTCTCCGTCGCCCACCTTGGCCACGGAGGCAAGGTACGGCTTCCGGCAGAGTACGTCACCGACCACGTTCACCTGGGCTACGCCCTCACCACCCACCGCGCCCAAGGCATGACCAAAGACGCCGGTATCCCCATCCTCGACGCTGCCACGACGCGCGAGAACGCCTACGTCGCGGCCACACGCGGCCGGGACGAGAACGCGCTCTTTGTCGCCGTCGAAGACGGGCAGGACCGGGACACTGTGCTGGCCGCCATCGCGTCCAACCACAGCCGCGAAACCTCAGCCCACGAAGCCCTTGGCACCGAGTACGAACGCATCAACTCGCCCCTGACCCTGGCGGACCAGTACCGCTACATCACCGAAGAAGCCAACAAGATCCGTATGGCCGCCATGGCACGCGAAGTCCTGGGCGAGGACGCCGAAACGTTCGTGGCCACCGAATCCTGGGGAGCCGTGGCCACCAACCTGGCCAAAGCCGAGCGCGTTGGATGGGACCCAGCGAAGCTCCTGAGCAACGCCGCGACGCAACGCGAATTCGACGGCGCCGAAGACAAATCAGCGGTGCTGTCCTGGCGGATCGAATCCATCGTGGACAAAGCCCCCGAAGTCCTCGCCGCAGCCGGCGAAAGGCCTCTGGCCAACCTCACCGATGAACAGCTTGCCGCCCTGAAAAAGGACGTCGCCACCCTGGGCGAGGACCGCACCGCCGCGTACACGGCAGCGACAACAATCCACGGCCCGCAGCCGGCGGACCACTGGACCAACCGACGTCACGGCGGACTCACGGACGCCGAACTTGAACGCCGCATCTTCACCTCCCGGTTCGCCGCGAGGGAACAGGAATCGATCAACAACCCGGCCCTGGCCCGCAGGAACCAGCACCGGCTCCGCACCCTCGAACAAGAACAGAAGACCCGCACCGAACAGGGCCGGGTGGGTAAGAACCCGACAGAAACCATCGAACGCGGCGCGCGAAGCCAACACGCCACCACCGCACCAGGGGTAGCAACCCAGAAGAACCGCGCAATGAACCACCAGGTCATCGCCGCACGCATCCGGGCCGAAGAACGGTTGCGGTCCCTGACCCCCGGCACGCCTGGACCTGCCGGGACGGCGGACCGGTTGCCCGAATGGCTCGCACCCGCCAAGCCCGCCACCAGCGAATACCTGCCACAGGCCTGGCGTGAAGAACTCACCACCCGCCGTGAAGTCCTCACCGCCCGCCTGGACGAGCGCGGCCACCTTCTCGCGGCCGAACCGCCGGCGTGGGCGCAGCAGCTGGGCCCCGTCCCCGAAAAGCCCGAAGCCGCCCAACAGTGGCGCGACACCGCGGCCGAGCTCGAAATGTTCCGTGCCCGCTACAACGTTCCCGAGACAGAGGCGGCCCCCGTGCCCGAACGATTCCGCAGCGACGACATAGGCCGTAACCTGCACGACCGGGCCGTGACCGTCAGCAAACGCTCCCGCGCCCTACCGGACCACGCAAGCGAACAGGACCGACTGCAGGCGGCCGTCGCCGCGCTGGACCGTAACGAGCACACCCACACCCCTGCTGCCCCGGCACAGGAAGCCACCGACAAGCACCGGCAGGCAAACGCTCAAGAGCCGTCGGCCGTGACTCCCGTCCAGGTTGAAAAGCCGCGTGTGATGACGCGCCTGCAGAAACTCGTTGCCGAGCAGCAGGCCAAGAAAGCCGCCGAACAGGGACCGGTGGAGAAGAAGCCAGAGACTGAGGCGCAGCGCCAGTCACGGCTGATGGCCGAACGTGCCCAGCGTGAGCAGCAGCGTTCCGCCACCGAGGATCTGCGCGGCCCTGGACTGGGCCTGTAGTACCCGTGAAGCTCAGTCAGGCGTGGTGACTTGGCGTTCCACGGCTGAGAAACGCTCGGGCGCAGAAAACCTGCCGGGCGCTGGAGACCAAGTACGGCCTGGAAGAGCTCTCCACCGTGCACGCCACCCGCGGCTACGACCGGGCAGAGAAGGCCACCGCCGCCCGGGACGACCGCGAGATGCACCGTTCGTCCCTGGCCCGGAAGGTGCGCGCCAGCGCCAGCGCATCCGGGTCTGAAGCCGAGTTCGTCCGCCGCGCCCGGGACACCGGCCTGCTGCTCAGGCCGCGCTACGCGAAGAACACCACCGACGTCGTGGTGGGCTACTCCGTGGCTGAACGTCCGACGCAGGGCGAACGGCCTATCTGGTTCGGCGGCGGAACCCTCGCGTCTGACCTGAAGCTCGGTGAGCTCCGGCAGGAATGGACTGACTCACCGCAGTCCGCGATGGACGCTGCCGCCGAATGGAACGCCGCGGCGAGGAACAGGCGCAAAGTCACCACCACTGGCCCTGAGAACGCGGTTCCCGGTGCTCAGGTGTGGGCAGAGTACACGCGCAACGCCACCGAACTGGTGGAACGCCTGCGCGCCCTGCCGAAGGACGATCACGCGACGTGGGCGAAGGCGGCCCGCGACGCGTCCGGTGCGTTCGCTGCCTGGTCGTACCGCATTGAGGCCGTCCCCGGCCCGCTGGCGGCCACGGCTGCTGAACTGTCTCGGACAGCGCAGCTGCGCGCCCCCAGGGCACACGGCAAACCTGTCCCGCTGCCCTCCATTGCGGGAACCGCGATGCTCTTCATGGCTGCTGCCAGCAAGGACAAAACCGCGGCGCAGACCGCGCTGATGGTGCAGCTGATCAACACCGCCTTCGCCGTGTACGAGATGCACGTCCAGGCCGGCCGCACACGGGAGGCCCAACGCATCCGTGCAGTGGTCACGGAGCAGCTGGCGCCGTTCACCGCGACCATGCCCAAGCCCGTCTTGGTCGGCGTCGGTGAGGCCCCGGCCGCCGGTGCCGCGCCGACGGCGGCAGACATTGGACGCCGGGGCATGGCTCCGGTCCGCCCCGGGTCTGTGGTTCCGTCCACGTCCGAAAAGGCTAAGACGCACCAGC
Organism: Arthrobacter sp. CG_A4; assembly: GCF_035985125.1. Lineage (NCBI taxonomy): Bacteria > Bacillati > Actinomycetota > Actinomycetes > Micrococcales > Micrococcaceae > Arthrobacter > Arthrobacter sp. CG_A4. The sequence continues at coordinate 21,166 of NZ_JAXCID010000022.1, forward strand.
GCACCGGCCGGGACAACGGGCCGGTCCTGGACCGCTAAGACCTGCACGAGATGAGAACAACTACGAGGGGGAGTACCGATCATGAGCGAAGCAGATGGCATTGACGATGTAGTGGACGGCAGTCTCAGGCAGTCCTTGATGGCAGCCTCACTGATTGCTGAAACCCTTGCCCGGATGCGGCAGGAATCTCTGCGCCAGCGCGAGCAGCAGGACACCCAGACCGCCCACGAAGCGCAGGTACGCGCCGCCGCCGAGCGTGCCGCCGTGCAGGGAGCACTCGCCCCTGTCCACAAGGACCAGTGGTGGGACCAGGCGCAGTCCAACGACATCGCCCAGGTGCATGCCCTGGCCGAGGGGTGGAAGGACTACGACCCGGCCGCCCTGGCCGCGTCCGTGCGGATCCAGACCGAAGTCCAGCGGCGCTATGGGATCGACACCCGGGACGTTGGCGCGGACGCCGCGTACCTGGAATCGGGCATCGACACGATCAGCGCCGAGCAGGCACGCCGCGCCGCTGTAGCCGAACACCACAAGGGCATGGCACTCATCGCCGCGGCGCAGGCCGAAGAGCTCCGCGCCAAGGCCGAAAAGCTTGCCCCGGAAATGGAGCGGCACCAGGTGCCCGTCGAGTACCTGAACAACCCTGTCCTGGCCGAGGCGCTGCAGGGCGCTCACGATGCCGAGACGCCTGCGGCCATGGAGGCCGCCGACACCGCTTTGAAGGAACGCCTGTATCTGATCGGCCGAGACGGCGTAAACGGTCCCACCATTGACCAGCTGCGCGAAGAAACCACAGCCAACTTCAACGGCGCTGGCGACGGCCACTTCAAAGACGCCTCGTTCGTGGAGGCCGCGAAGGACTGGCACGAAGCAAAGCTTCTCGCCGAAGGAGGCTTCGAAGGCTCCCCGGACCAGCCGCTGGAGAAACGCTACGAAAGCACCGAAGCGGAACTGTTCGCGCGGATCTAGGGCCTGGGCCGCGAATTGGAAAACCGCGTCACAGGCGATGACAGCAACCGTCTGAAAGACCAGGGCGAAAAAGCGATTGCCAGCTCGGCCGCGGAGTACGGGTCCGCTGATCATCACCAGGCGTTCGCTTCCTCCCTTGCAGGAACCGCCAGCGAGAACCAAGTGCAGGGACGCCTTGCCGCTGCACGCAGCGAAGGCACGCACCCCAGCACGGCGCTGACCCAAGACAAAGGGGCAGCCAAGGCACGAAAGACCCGCGGCGGGGCCGGCGCAGCTGCGGAACGCACAAAGAGCGGCCCCAGCCGGTAGCGTCAAGGCGAATTGAAGGGGGCGCCCGGCTCTTACATGAACTGCTCCCCGAAAATCGAACTGAATTCTCAGTCCAACCAGCTGAGGCGCCTCGGCCGGCTCGGCTGCAGAGGGTTCGTGCGTGTGCTGCCGTCGCGCAGAAGATGCCGACCCGCCTGAGCCTGATCGATAGGATCGAACGCATGACTGACGCCCGCGACCTCGCACTCCCCACCGGCTACACCGACCTCCTCGGCGAGCTCAAAAGCCGGGTCCGCGCCGCACGCACGAAGGCACTGCGGACCGTAAACACCCAGCTAATCGATCTGTACTGGTCCATCGGGAAGACGGTCCTGGAGCGCCAGGAGGTCGAGAACTGGGGGAGTGGAGTCATGGGCCGGCTGGCTGACGACCTGCGGGCGGAGTTTCCCGAAATGAGGGGACTTTCCCGGTCCAACCTGTTTTACATGCGTGGATTTGCTGCTGCCTGGCCCGACTCAATTGTCCAACAGCCTGTTGGACAATTGCCGTGGGGCCACATCACGGTGTTGCTGGACAAACTCGACACCCCAACTCACCGTGTCTGGTACGCCTCAGCCGCGGTCGAGCACGGCTGGTCCCGGAATGTCCTAATGAACATGATCATGAACAAGACCCTGGAACGCACCGGGGCAGCGCCCTCGAACTTTGTGCAACAGCTTGTTGCACCGGATTCGGAACTTGCCCAGCAGGTCGCCAAGGACCCCTATAACTTCGAATTCCTCGGCCTCTCCGGGGAAATCGCCGAACGCGACCTGGAGAACGCACTGACCAGCAGGATCACCGAAACCCTCCGCGAACTGGGTCCCGGCTTCTCCTTCGTCGGCCGGCAGGTCCACTTCGACGTTGACGGGGACGACTTCTACGTGGACCTGCTGTTCTTCCACATCGAACAATCACGCTATGTAGTCATCGAGCTAAAGACCGGCAAGTTCCAGCCCGAATACGCGGGCAAGCTCAACTTCTACGTCGCGCTCGTCGATGACGAGCTCCGACGCGGGCACCACAACGAAACCATCGGGATCCTCATCTGCGGCACCAAAAACGACCGCAGCGTCCGGTACAGTCTGGGCCGCTCCACTTCACCAATGGCTGTCTCCGCCTACACGTACGACAAGCTCCCCCCGGACGAACAGCAAGCGCTCCCCAACGAAGGACACATCGTCGCAGCGCTGGAATGGGCCGAACCCGACGCGAACGACGATGCCACCTGAGGGAATGCCTACTAAGCTCGCAAGTCTTACCAAGGCTGCGTCCCGTCCCGCGGCAGGGGAATATCGAAGCCATGGTGTAGGTTGCATTTCGGTCCGGTAAGAACATCAGAGAAGAGAATCACCGCAGTGGCAACCGATTACGACGAAGTTCGTTCCGACGTCAAGGAATCACAGGATCGCTCCCTCGAGGCGCTGCAATCCGCGAACGCACCAGATGCCAGAAGCGTCGTCCGCGACCTCGATGAGGCCGACGCACTGGATGACGCGATGACTCCCAGCGGAGAGTTCGTCGCCGAGGAACTGATCGTTCAGGTGATCCCCCAGGCCGGAGACGAGTTCATCTGCTACTCCTGCTTCCTGGTCCGGCACCGTTCCCAGCTCGCACGCGAAAAGAACGGCCACTCGTACTGCATCGAGTGTGAAGGCTAGGGCGCAGCCCCTCCCGAAGCCGAGCCAACAGCAACTTCCCCAGCGTGACATAGCCCGATCGCTAGGCATTCAGACCGGGGGCGTGGATCAGCACGCGTAAGGGGGAACGTGCCTTTCGTCGTTGAACGGTTCGAACCAGTGCTCCAGTGCCCATTGGTGCGAGCCGGAGCTGCTGGTTCAGAACTTCATCGTGTTGGAAACCGTCAAGACTCCGGTCGTAGAGCATGTCGCTGTCGGTGTCTTCGAGGATCCTGTCGGTGAGTATGCCCCGCCAGTGCGGGTCAAGGTCCAGGTCGTAAGTGTCTGCGGTGATCTCGATCTGGTCCAGAAGGCACCGGACGGCGAGCTCCTGAGCCACGCAGCTGGGCGAGGTCCAGCCGGCCGCCAGTTTCACGGTCATGTCAGCGGCCACCACCAGGAATCGCTGGGCAAAGAGTCCGTTGTACTTTTCCGCGTACTGCGGTGGCAGGCCAGAGAGAATCCAGGTTTCGTCGATGTCTGCGCGCGTGATCGACTCTTTTTCATGCAGCGTGTGGATGTCCTGGAAAATCTGATCGATGAGCATGACGGAGGCATGCCAGATGGCCCCGGCCAGAAGGCGTGCGCGACTCAGACTCCGCCGGCGGTCCTCTGCCGGAATACCGGTCATCCATTCCATCGTTTCGGAATCCACGTTGCCCAGGTCTTCGTCGGACAGATCCCGGGGATCTGGAAAGTAGCCGAGGTCTTCAAAGCTCAGACCCTGCAGGCGATCGGCGTCGGCGTCCAGCTCGGCAATAATCAGCTCTCGTTCCCTGTCCATGCAGCAGATGCTATCGCGACCGCTGTGTAAGAATCGCCTCAAGAGGATCCGCCTGCGGCGTCCGTTGGGGCTCCGTGGCGGGCAATCGGAACGGCTCGCACGAGGAGTCGATACGAAGCGACTTTATCGGGCCCGCTACGACCAAGGACCGGCTTCGCAGACAGCGGGCGCCGGTAGACCCGACACCACGAACCATCCAGCCCCTGCGCCGTCGCGGCACAGGTTTTGCTGGCGGCCACAGCTGCCCGCGGGGCCTACCTATTTCGGTGAAACGCGTGTGGTTTGAGACGATTGCGCCATGAAACAGTCCGACGACAAGAACCCGAATGGACAGGAGTCGATCCTGGAGCTGCGGGTGCTTCTTGTCGGCAGCCATCCGGAGATCTGGCGTCAGCTGGAGGTCCGCGGCTCAACATCACTGGACCATGTACACGGGGTCCTGCAGGTGGGCTTTGGCTGGGAGGATGCTCATCTGCACCGATTTACGGACAGTGATCCCTTCGCGCCTCTGCGGCCGATTGATGGAGAGATGCCGGAAGCCCTGCAGTGGCTCCCGACGCAGTGGTGCGAAGAACCGGCGGACAGGGCTGAGGAGGACTGCTCGCTGGATCAACTTCTGGCGAGGAGATCGGGGGTGGCGTTCTATGAGTACGACTTCGGCGACAGCTGGCTTCACCGGTTCGTGCTGGTTTCCCGCCGCCCAGCGACGGAGACTACGCCGACAGCGCGGCTGACCGGCGGCGCCCGGCGCGGCCCGCTGGAAGATTCCGGAGGTATGCTCGGGTTCGAGGAGATTCTTGATGCCCTGGCCGACCCGTCTCATCCTGAACACGTTGAATATTCGGAGTGGGTCGCCGAGATAACCGGCACCGATGAGCCTTTTGATCCCGGCTTCCTGGACGTCGAGGCCATTAACCGAGAGCTCATTCTGGCTCTGAATGGCGAACGGGCCAGACTCCCAAAACCGGACCGGGGCTGACGCAACGGCAAATATCGGCAGGCCGCCGCCACGCGGCAGATTGTTGCGCTCAGCCCGAACTATGCGGCGGCGGGAGGCGGCATGTCCCGTCGCTGGGTCCGACTAAGCTGCGTCCATGACTTTCGATACCTCTGCTGCAGGATTGTTTGCGCAGGTCATTCCGGCGCCCCTTGTTATCTTGGCTCTGGAGGAGAGACTTTCGCCCGTCAATATTCCCCGGCGAAAGTGGAGGCGAAGAATCACAGGATGGCGAGAATCGGCAGTTGTACTGAACGTACTTTCACTCGCCACGTGTTTGGTCGTCGTTGTCTTCCGGTTCGAGAACAACTTTCTTGGAGTAGTCGTTTTGGCATCTGTCTTATACTTGCTCGGCGTCCTTGCCCTTCTCCTTGCGGGCATGTTCGGACGCGAAGATACTCTGACTTTGGAAACCTCTGCACCGGGATCGGGGGGGCCGGTGTCTCACATCAGTAGTACACCTCACAGAATCCAATTTCTACTCAAACCTGCCCACCATCAAAACGATGGAACGGGTCTAACAAACCCTCCACCAAACCCGGGGCTTGACACTTTGATCCGGGCCGTGCTCGGCACCCCCTGCGCCACCGACCGGCCCGGGCCTTCACCATGCGCTGGGCCTGAGCCCAGAACGGGCAGGGCCGCCCCGCACGGCCCGGCCCGGCCGGTGCACCCTCGGGGTGCTGAGCCCCGGCCACCACTGCGTCCCGACAGCTACCGGGCGCGACGGGAAAAACGTGGTCGCTGTTGTGGCCGTGGTTTCCCCGGCATCCCTGCAGCGGTGGCCCGGGCGCGGGTGACTACAGCCCCTGCTGCGGCCGTCATCGCGGCTACAGCTGCCATCCGCCACGGGCGTGACCGCCATCCGCCCGTGATCTGGTTGGCGGCCGGGTCGGGCTCGAACACGGTCCCCGGCGTGGGAGCGACGGGTCCTTTGCGCAGGGCCAGGGTGTTCATCACCGGGCCGATGCACCGGTCGTAGAGCCGGGGTAGCAGCGCGTGGACGGGGATGAAGCTGCGCTGGATCTGCCCGACCACGACCGTTGGCCGCGGACGGTCGGCCAAGCCCACGATGGCCCTGGCCACCCGGTGGGGCGAGACCACCGGAGGCAGCGGGTGGACCTGTTGGCCGGTGTAGTTGGCCGCGTGCTGGTAGATCGGGGTGTCGATCGTGGCCGGCAGCACGGCACACACGTTGACGCCCTCAACCTCGCGGAGTTCTTGGCGCAGTGCTTCGGTGAAGCCCAGCAGCCCGAATTTGCTGGTGATGTAGGGGGAGACGTACGGGGAGGTGATCTTCGAATACACCGAGCCGATGACGATCAGCGTGCCCGACCCCTGGATGCGGAACCGGGGCAGCAGGGTGCGGGCGGTGTACACCTGCCCGAGCAGGTTGGTCTCCAGGACCTGGCGGAACACGTCACTGGGGGTTTGCTCGACGGTGCCGTAACTGTAGACCGACGCGGCACCGACCCACACGTCGATCCGCCCGAACGTCTCGACGGCGGCCTGCACCAGGGCGCGCACCTGGTCCTCGTCACTGACGTCGGTGGGCATCACCAGGACTTCCTGGGCACCCTGGCCGCGACATTCTGTAGCCACCTCCTCGAGACTGGGCCGGCTGCGGCTGGCCAGCACCAGCCGGGCCCCACGTTCGGCGAACGCGCGGGCGGTGGCCCGGCCGATCCCGCTGGAGGCGCCGGTGATCACCACCACGTCGCCGTGCTGTCCGGAGGTGTACTGGCTCATGTCGGATCACCGGGCACGGTCGAAGGCCCGCAGCACGGTCTCGGTGACCACACCCAGCACCATGTGGGTCACCAGCCCCCGGGCGTGGGCCTGCCACGGGTACTGCCTCGGCCCCGAGGCCAGCTCCAGGGCCGGGGCCACCATCTCGTCGTTGACCACGAACAGCCCGGCGCCGTAGAGGGCCCCCGCGCCGGCGCGCACGGCCGGGATCTTCCGGCGCAGCACCGCGTGCAGCGCCCCGGGTAACACACCCAGCGCGTAGTGCACCACGATGCCGGCCCGGTTGGGCTGGCCGGTCCGGATGTTGGCGCTCGTGAGCCGTGCTGCCTTCTCCACGGCGACGTGGGCCGTGTCCTTTCCCGGCGCACCGGGCTGGGCCTGCTGCTGGCGGGCGCCGGCTTCGGCCTTGGTGAACTCCACGTCACCGCCGCCCCGGCGGCCCTGCAGCTCCTGGGCCACCGCATCCGGGTCCTCGTGGTCGTACATAAACCACCCGGCCCGATCCATCGCCCAGACCCCCACCGCTCCGGCGACCGCGCCCAGCATCAGATCCATCGGGACGCTGTTCGTCTTCCCAGCAACAGCCCGGCATTCCTCTTTTGTCGTTTCGACATGCCTCAACCACCTTTTTTCTTACCTCGTTCCTCATGGGACAGCACCCTGCTCGACGGTCACCTCATGCACCTGTTCCTACCGTGGGCCCATCCCGGCCCTCGACCTGGGGTGCCTATGGTTTGAGGACGACCTTGATGCAGCCGTCCTGCTTCTTCTGGAAGATCTCGTACATCTGCGGTGCCTCATCCAGGGAGGCGGTGTGCGTCTTCAGATCCAGCACACCCAGCGGGTCCGAGGGGTCGTCGACCAGCGGGATGAGGTCGTCGATCCAGGACTTCACGTTGCCCTGGCCCATGCGCAGCTGGATCTGCTTGTCGAACAGCGTGAGCATCGGCATGGGGTCCTTCATCCCGCCGTACACGCCGCTGAGCGAAATGGTGCCGCCGCGGCGCACCGCGTCAATCGCGGTGTAGACAGCGTTAAGCCGATCCACCCCCGCGGTCAGCATCGCTTTGCGGACGACCGCGTCCGGCAGCAGCCCGACGGCCTGGTGCGCCGCCCCGGCGATGGGCGAGCCGTGGGCCTCCATGCCCACGGCGTCCACCACGGAGTCCGGTCCACGGCCGTCCGTGCGCTCCCGCAGTTCGTCGGCCACGTCGTCGTGCAGATCCAGGGCATCGATGCCGTGGCGCTCGGCCATGGCCCGCCGCTCGGGGACCGGGTCCACGGCGATCACTTTGTAGCCCAGGTGACGGCCGATCCGGGCGGCGAACTGGCCCACCGGGCCCAGACCCAGCACGGCCAGGAAGCCACCCTCGGGAACATTGGCGTACTGCACGCCCTGCCAGGCGGTGGGCACAATGTCTGAGAGGTAGAGGTAGCGCTCGTCCTCGCCGGTCTGCGGGATCTTGATGGGGCCGTAGTCGGCGTGGGGGACGCGCAGGTACTCGGCCTGCCCGCCGGGCACGGAGCCGTAGAGCCGCGAGTACCCGAACAGGGCCGCGCCGCTGTTGTGCCCGCGGACCTGGGTCGTCTCGCACTGGGTCTGCAACCCGTGCCGGCACATCCAGCAGTGCCCGCAGGAGATGTTGAACGGGATGACTACCCGGTCCCCGGCCTTAATGTGGGTGACGGACGAGCCGACCTCCTCCACGATGCCCATGGGCTCGTGACCGATGATGTCGCCCTTGTCCATGAACGGGCCCAGCACCTCGTACAGGTGCAGATCCGACCCGCAGATGGCCGTGGAGGTCATCCGGACGATCGCGTCCGTGGGCTCCTGAATCCGCGGATCCGGGACCTCCTCGACGCTCACCGAGCGCTTTCCCTGCCACGTGAGTGCCTTCATGACACAATCTCCTGTTCTGTTTCCCAGTATGCTGATCCTCCCAGTATGGTCACAGCACAGGGCCGACCGTAAAGGGCCGCACCCCGGATCCGGTTCCCGGTTGCGGGTCGGCCGGCGCCCAGTGCGCGGAAGGAGGTGGGCGACCCGGATGCGCGACCAGCACGCCACCGGAACCGGTCCGGCCACGGCACCACGGGCCCGCACGCTCACCGACATGCTCATCGGGGCGGCCGCCGGGGCGATCGGAGTCTGGGCCATGGATCAGATCGGATGGGTGATGCTGCGCCACGAAAGCCAGGAAACCCTGGCCCGCGACCTGCAGGCCCGCCCCACCGTCCACACGACAGGGGCAGACACCGCCGGCACCGACACCGCCGGCACCGACACCGCCGCGCAGACCCGCGGCGTGCAAGATGGCACCGGCGCCGACGACGGCGTTCCCGAGACGGGAACTGTCGGGATCCTCACCAAAGCCACTCAGGTCAGCGGGATCAGCTCCCCGAACCAACGCCCGGCACCGGCCGCGGTTGTCTTCCACTTCTCCCTCGGGATGCTGCCCGGAGCCCTCTACGGGCTAGCACGCCGGCGGCAACCATGGTTGCGCACCGACCACGGCGCCCTTTATGGCCTTGCCCTGTTCGTGGTGATGGACGAGGTCGCTGCGCCTGTGAGCGGCATCGCCTCCGCGCCGGGCCGGTACCCCTGTCAGGCCCACGTCCGGGGTCTGGTCGCCCACATGGTGCTTGGCGTAGTCACCGAAACTCTGTTGCGGGCCGCCGAACGGTTCCGCTGACTTCAACACCGGCCAGCACTCTGCGCCTCTGCGGTGGCGCAAGCTCATCCCCGCAGGAATCGCCCACGGGCGCCAGCAGTGGTTCGCGGACGTTTTAGATGAGTCAACTCGGCGCACCCGCTTCGCACGGGCATAGTCAGTGGCCATTTTCTTCGTCGCTGCCCTGCGCTCACTCATCGAAAGCTCCATTGATCAGGCGTACCCGAACCCGGGCCCCAAAAGCACTATCCAGGCGGAGGTTTTCAGATGAGGCAACGTATCGCGCTACGCGGAGGTATTAGCTGAGTCAACAGTGATGATGGAAGTGGCTGGTTTACGGGTCTGACCCTTGAGTCAACAGACACTGCCTGCAGTTGTCATTCACGCGATCTGTCGGCCCGTGAATCAGTCGCTTTGAAGCGTTGCTGAGCGGGCGGACATGACTTCATAGGAGCCTGAATTCACGCAAGTCCCATCACTGTTCTGTCTGCCCGGCCGCCCAGCACGCACCCAACATGCGCGTCAGGAAGGCATATCCATCATGACAACCAACGAGGAAATTGTCACAGGAGGAATCGACACCCACGCCGACACGCACCACGTGGCGGTCATCAACCAGTACGGCAAGCATTTGGCTGACAAAGAGGCTCTTCGAGGTTCCCGGGGAATGGTCTGCTGAGATGATTGCTCATGCTGCCATCCGGGCTGCACTTCTCAAGAGGATACGCGATTTGTAGTTGTCCGGGTTTCGATAGTCTCGTGCGGTTCGTTTGATGTGCTTGATGGCGGTGTTATTGGCCTCGACCTTGGCTGTTGTGGCTCCGGTGACGATGAGGACTTCGATCTCGGCCCACCACCGGCAGATAGTCCGGTAGAGCCTGTTGGTTTCTGGCATCGCCGCCCGTTCGACCAGGTCCGCCAGGGCAATCTTCGCCGCTGCGGCGTCTTCGAGGGAGCCTGTGTTCAGCAGCGTGCGGAGTTGTTCCTTGACCTGCCACGCGGCCTGAAGGCTGCCAGTGGGATCATCAGCGGCGAACACGCCTGCAAGGCGATGCCGGGCACGTTCTGAGAGTTTCTCATCGGCCTTCAGCAGCAGCATCCGATTCGCCCACGCCGGGTCAGTGGCCCTGCCCCGCCGGCCCCGAACCTGTTGTGACAGGCCCTGACGGACGGTCGTGAGCATGTCGTTGGCCAGCATCGTCACGTGGAACAGATCTACTGACACCGCCGAGCGTGGAAGCCACATCCGCAGTGCTTTCCGGAACGCCGCGGACGGGTCGATCGCGACGACCTGCACGCCGAGCCGCCAGTGCAGCGGCCGGGCGAAGAGCCAGTCTCCGACGCCCTTGTGGTCGCGTCCGTCCACGATGCCCAGGACCTGGCCGGTGTCCAGGTCAACGATCGTTGTCATCCACGGCTCGTACCGGGTCCAGACCTTCGTGCCCGGGTCCTGGAAGAACCGCACAGAACGGTAGCGGTGCTCATCGATGCCCAGCATCCTGGGCGTGAGAAGGTCCACATCCGGCAGCCGGAGAGCGGCGTCGCCGATGACCTGCTGGACCAGCCACCACGAGATCCCGAATGCCATGGCGGTCTCAGACACGGCCCGGCCTGAATCTATGACCGCATCCAGTACGGTCTCGCGCAGCCGCCGTGTCGGCCGTGCCCGGCGCGGCACCTGCGGCGTCGCCTCACAGAACGATTTCCGCTCACACAGGTACTCATCACAGAACCAGCGCCGCTTGTCCCGGAGGAGCACCACCGCGCCGGCAACCGGGATGTCACGCAGCCGCTGGCACCGGCGTTCCTTCACCCGCGAAGCGATCACCCCGCAGCTCGGACAGCCTGGCGGGAAGGTGGACTCCACCGTGACATGACGTGCCCCATCCGGGAGCTGGACGGTGCCGGTGACACGGTAATCGGGCAGGTTGAAGATCATGCTGGCAGCATCATGGCCAGCCCCAGTAGGCTCTAACAAGGCTCGTGGTTCCTGTTCAGGTTGAATGCGTAGTAACACTCATCCCAGCAGGACCACGAGTCCTCTGCTAGCTACAACACGAACCTATTTCCCCGGGAACCTTGAAGAGCCGACAAAGAGTTTCTGGCCGTCGCCTCCGGCTATCGCAAAATCATTGGCTTCCTTCAGCAGTACGGCGCTCTCACCGCCGTCGGCGTTGAAGGCACCGGCTGCTACGGGGCCGAATTGGCCAGGGAGCTGAGAAAGGCCGGCATCACCGTTCTCGAGGTCAACCGCCCGAACCGGAAGAACCGAAGACAGCACGGAAAATCCGATCCGCTGGACGCCTATTCCGCAGCAGAGGCCGTCCTGGCCGAAAGGGCAACCGCGAAGCCGAAGGACCGCGATGGGTTCGTCGAATCCGTCCGCGCCCTCCGGGTCGTGCGATCCTCTGCCATGAAGTCCCGGACCCAAACGATCAACCAGATAACCGGCCTGCTGACCAGCGCGGCGGAGGAAATCCGCTCGAAATACCGGTCACTGCACGGCAGGAAACTGGCCCGGGCATTGCTGGGCTCCAGACCGGGATCCAACCTGTCCGATCCGGAAACGGCGACGCGATACGCCTTGCGCCTTCTGGGCTCGCGCTATGAAGCGCTGACGATGGAAATTCTCCAGATCGACGGGCATCTGAACGAACTGCTCAAGCTACATGCCCCCGATTTGCTGGGCATCCACGGGGTCGGAACCGAAGTCGCCGGCCAGCTGCTGATCACCGCGGGAGACAACCCTGAACGCATCGGCACGGAAGCGGCACTGGCCGCCCTGACCGGCACAGCGCCCCTGCCCGCTTCGTCGGGAAAGACCAATAGGCACCGCCTCAGCCGCAGCGGGGACCGCGCCGCAAACTCCGCGATCCACCGCATCGTCCTCGTCAGGATGAGACACCACGAGGCCACCCGCGCCTACGTCACCAAACGCACCGAAGAAGGCCTCAGCAAACGGGAAATCATCCGCTGTCTCAAACGCTACGTCGTCCGCGAAATCCACCGGACCCTGATCCGCCATATTCCCCCGACACCGGCAGCCATTGCCCGTTGACAATCAATAGGAGCATCGCGGTCCTTGCCTAACGCGCCGGTACGTTCTAGCGTGGTGCCTGAGGCGCCGGAAGGAACGACCGAGATGGCCGTAACGGTGGGAACACGCGACGGGACACTTCGCAGGAGGCAGGACATGACGCTTTATCAGCCCGAACCGGTGGAGATATCAACCAGAATCCGTCCTGGGGAGTGGACGGACGAGAGCCTTTCAGCGACCGTGGCTTCATACCGGAATGAGCTGCTGGGTATGGGGGCCGCGGCTGAAGAGATTGAAATCGTGACCGATCGGGAGGCGGATGGCTCAGTCAGCGTGGTGGCGACCTGGATCAAGGGAGACATCACCGACGAACAGGAATCCGGGAACGGTGCGCCCTGACAGCGTTACAGCGTCCAATCGTCCGCGACACCGACACCGACACCGGCACCGACACCGGCACCGACACGGCGCCGAGGGCAGTGCCGGCTCGGAGGCTGAGGGCATGGGTTAATCCGTGGACGCAGCTTTGTACTGTGGCTTTACCGATCAGGAAACGTTGGAAGGGATCGTGGGCAGATCAGACGTCCTGCCGATCTTCACACCGCCTCGCCGTATAGGGCGGACGGGCAGGGCGCGGCTTGACCTGCAGAGATCGCCCGGCTCCGGACGATTTCCAGGATCCTTACGGCCCACCGACGACACCACATCACGGAGTACTTAGCCGAAAGACGGCAACTCCAGCAGGCAGGAATCGAGGCCGGAAACCATCCAGCTGCTGCCGCGGGCCTCCAGACACGGCGACTGACTGCAGGACCGGGAAGAATAACTCATCGGTCACGGACCTGATCTCTGCGAACACCACATCAGGCCGCGGAGTGAACGGCTCTCCCCGGTCAGCCCCCAGTGCTTCCTTGCCGAGCGCCAGACAGGTGGACCGTCCGTCCGGCCCTGGCGACGATGACTCCTTCCCAGGAGTTCGTGGCGCTCCAACCAAACCATGCCCTGTCCGGGCCCAGTGATCTTCTGCTGCGGCAACGCGGAGCGGACAGCATAGTCCGTGGCGGGACACGCCTCAGGGGCGACGAGACTACGCAAGGCGCGGAAAGGCGCTTGCCCAATCCGGCAGCCGACGGCGTTCAGTCTCCGCCGGGTTCCTCCTGGGCTGCGTAGGTGTCGAGGAGCCCGGCGGCTCCTGCCCCGGCACCGCCTTCCTCTGCCAGCGCGGTCCTCATGCCGTCGAGTTTCTCGGCCCCGGCCGGGAACGGCGGCAGCAGCGGGACGTCAGGGTCAGTCAGGACTTCCAGCACCACGGGACGGTCAGCTGCGAAAGCGCGGTCCCAGGCATCGGCCAGCTGGTGCGGGTCGTCCACACGGATGCCCGCCAGGCCCAGGAGTTCGGCGTAGCCGGCATAGGGAAAGTCGGGGAGTTCCTGGCTGTCCGGGAAGCGCGGCTCCGACTCGGTCTCCCGCTGTTCCCAGGTGACTTCTGCCAGTTCCCGGTTGTTCAGGACGCACACCACGAAGCGCGGATCGGCCCACTGCCGCCAGCGGTGCGCCACCGTGATGAGTTCGGCAATGCCTGCCATCTGCATGGCACCGTCACCGGTCAGCACCACCATCGGACGGTCCGGCCTGGCCAGTTTGGCGGCAATGCCGTACGGAATGGAACAGCCCATGCTGGCCAGCGTTCCGGAGACATGGGCGGGGACTCCCGGCGGAAGAATCAGCTGCCGGGCATACCAATAAACGCAACTGCCGACGTCGATGCTCAGCTGTGCGTTGGCCGGGAGCCTGCCGTTGAGTTCACGCACCACGAGTTCAGGATTCACCGGATGTGCCGGCACCCGCGAACGCTCCTCAGCCAGCGCATGCCAGTCCCGCACCTGGCGTTCAATCTCTGCCCGCCATGGTTCCCGGGACCGGTCCCGGGGCTGGTCCGGCGACCGTGAGCCGATTCTGGACATCAGCTCCCGGAGGGTTTCCGCGGCGTCGCCCACCAGACCCACTTCCACCGGGTACCGGTTGCCGATCTTGCGCCCGTCGATGTCGATCTGGACCGCACGGGCCGCGCCCGGAGGCGGATAGAACTCCGTCCAGGGATCGTTTGACCCGACGATCAGCAACGTGTCGCAGCTGCCCATCAGGTGGGCACTGGCCGTGGAACCCAGATGTCCCATGGTTCCAACGACGAAGGGCAGTGTCTCATCAACATAGGGTTTGCCCAGCAGGCTCGTGGTGATGCCTGCGCCGAGTTGCTCCGCGATGGCCACCACTTCGGCCTGGGCTGTTTTGGCCCCCTGGCCTACCAGGAGCGCCACCTTGCTGCCCGCGTTCAGCACATCCGCCGCCGCAGCCAGGTCCTCCTCCTGGGGCAGCACGCGCGCCGGGCGCCACTGGGGAGAGGTGATGATAATCCCGTGCTCCTGTTCAAGATCCGGCGCGGGCGCCTTCTGGATGTCGTGCGGGACGATGACAACGCACGGCGAGCGAGTCTCCAGGGCGGTACGGAACGCCCGATCCAGAACCATGGGAAGCTGCTCCGGTGTGCTGACCATCTGAGCGAACTGCGCAGCCACGTCCTTGAACAGCGTCAGCAGCTCGATCTCCTGCATGTAGCCCGACCCCAACACGCTGCGGTTCTGCTGGCCGATGATGGCCACTACGGGCACGCTGTCCAGCTTCGCATCGTAGAGACCGTTGAGGAGATGCACGGCGCCCGGACCCTGCGTTGACGTGACAACACCCACCCGGCCCGTGTATTTGGCGTGGCCCACGGCCATGAACGCGGCGGCTTCTTCGTGCCGGGCCTGCACAAACTCGACGTCGCCTCCGGCCCGGCGAAGCGCACCCATGAATCCGTTGATGCCGTCTCCGCTGTAGCCGAAAACCCTCTCAACACCCCACGACCTGAGGCGTTCCACCATCACATCGGCAACCAGCCGCTCAGCCATAACAGACACTCCCGTGCTTTGGGTCCGCACGCCGGTACGGGCTTCCGCCCCGGCACCTATTCGTTGTGCCCCTGATCCCCGCTCATCTGGTCTTCCGCCGGAGGGGTCTCGCCGGGCGGCACGCCACCACCCGGCTCCAGGCCAGTGATGTTTCCCTCCAATGGATCGGGATTTGCGGAGCTCGCCGAGTCCTTAGCGGCACGGTTGCCCTCTTGAGTTCCGTGGTGTTCCGCGGTTCGGGATACCTCGCCGCGGGAGTTAAGGCTCTTCGGCTGATCAGGGTTCGCCGGATCATCTTCCGGATGGTACGTATTCATATCACTGTCCTTTGCTGGTTGTGTCGTCGTTCAGGCTGCCCCGGATCCGGCGTTCCAACTGCCAGATCCGTCAAGGATCGGTACCCTGTGGCTTTGCGGTTGCCGCGTTTCCTGGACCGCACCTGTCCAACATAGCAATTGCTAAGCAGGCTTACAATTGTTGCTGGATGTTCGGCGGTCGAGAACCGTGGGGCGGCCGGCGGAAGGCGGGCCTGGACGGCTCATCATATGCGGGTGGCCTGCGGCTCCCTCACGGAGCCCTGCCTTGAGCCGGATGGAACATATCATCGTTTCTCCGAGAGCAGTTTCCCGATGGCGCTCCCGGAGAGGTTCTTCAGCAGATCTCTGGGGTCTTCGTATACTTCGATGGCGCCGGCGTCCCGGAGCTCCGCTGCGCTGGTGCCGCCGCATGTGAGGGCGATGGTGCCGATGTCCAGCTTCGCGGCTGCGTAGACATCCCAGACTGCGTCCCCTACGAAGACGACGTCGGAAGGCTTCAAGTCCAAGGCATCCATGGCGGCGAGAAGTATGTCAGGGTCCGGTTTGCTTTCCTTGGCGTCGCTGGAGCTGGCGGCTGCGTCGATGATCGCATCCGCGCCCAGGACGCTGCGAAGA
Organism: Arthrobacter sp. CG_A4; assembly: GCF_035985125.1. Classification (NCBI taxonomy): domain Bacteria; kingdom Bacillati; phylum Actinomycetota; class Actinomycetes; order Micrococcales; family Micrococcaceae; genus Arthrobacter; species Arthrobacter sp. CG_A4. The sequence continues at coordinate 37,248 of NZ_JAXCID010000022.1, forward strand.
ACCTCCAGATCCTTCTTCTGCGCTGAGGAAGCCAGCGCCACGGCCAGTCCGAGGTCTGCGCATGCGGTTAGAAGCTCGCTGGCGGCTTCGAAGGGACGTAATCCGGGCCAGTGTGCGGAGAACAGGGCACCGTGCGCGGCCTTCATCGCCTCATCGCCGGCTCTGTCTCGGTCATCGGGGAGCAGATGCGAAATCAGCCGGTCGCCTCCCATGCCCACGGACCGGTGGATGGAAGCCATCGGCACGTCGTAGCCGGCCTGCCGGAACGCCTGCCACCAGCAAAGGGTGTGAATGTAGCTGGAATCAATCAGCGTCCCGTCCACGTCAAACAGCACCCCGCAGCTCCTGCCGGTATTCTTCGATCCAGCCATTCACCATCGCCTCCCGTCCGGCACCGCAGCCATCTCTGACGGTATCGCCCGGGAATCGCGAAATCCATACAATCGAGCCAAATCAGGGGCGCTGATTCTGCGTCTTGAACATTCACGACCACCACCGGAATTGTTGGATTGCCTATCCGGGACTCGTCAACCGGCAAAAGACCCTAGGGAAGAGTGCGCGAAGCAGTCAGTATTGTGACAGTCGTGATGGTGTCTGCATTGCAGCGCTGCTGCCGTGAGCGAGCGACCTGGCATCACCCGTCCGCCAGTTTCCGGGGCCGTGCCGGCGACGCAGCCCGGACAGTTCGGAGGGACCCTCGACTGGGCGGGCCACGGGCACTAGCTTGGCCCTATGACTGAGATTCCAGACAAGGACGAGACTGTGCCTGTGGACAAGGAAGCCAAAGAGTCCTTCTCGGGTGAGCCTGGCACTAAGATTGACCCCGATTTTGTTCCACCGGACACCGAAACACCGAAAGAGAAACGAGCCCGGGAGAATCCCGAACAGACGGGCAGCTGAGTGGATGCACTTACTGCGTCGGCACCGGTTCAGGGACCCGTGCGGAAGCTCGCGCGCGGGGCTGTCAATGGCCAATAGTTTGTGCCCACGGGCGGCCAGCAGAAATGCCCTGGTCACACTGCTGCAGGAGGCTCAAATACCGACCCGTCTGGTCTGGGGCAGCGACGACGACTTCCAAAAAGTCAGTTTCGCGCACCGCGACATCAGGGAGATCCCGGGATCCGACCTCGTTGACGTTAACGGAAAGCACATCCCCACCGAGGATTCACCGGTGACCGTCGCCCAGGCCGTCCTGGACCACCTCGGCACATGACCCGCAAGCGGCTGCGCCTGCAGAACCTGCCAGCCGGGACAGATCCCAAGACCAGACCGCTCAGCGGCGACCTGTGCCGCTTCCGGCGTCGGGCTGGTCCACAGCTGTCCGCCGCCGCGTGAAGCCACCGGCGCTGTGGAACAAGACCTACGGCTGCGACGCTATTCCACAGCCCAGGCGGTTGCACGCCCTCTGCTGTTCTACCTGGATAACCTAACTTTCTAAGGACAACCACATGGTCAAAGCAATCTGGAATGACACGGTCATCGCCGAATCGGACAACACGATCGTGGTGGAAGGCAACCACTACTTCCCGAGGGAAAGCGTGGAGAGCCAATACTTCATGGACAGCAAGATGTACTCGGTCTGCCCGTGGAAAGGTGAGGCAAGCTACCACAGGCTGGAAGTCAACGGCCGGCAGAACGTCGACGCGGCCTGGTTCTACGCAGAGCCCAAGCAGCGGGCACTCGCCATCAAAGATCACATTGCCTTCTGGCGCGGAGTCACCATCGTCGAGTAAGCACCAGAGGCACGCCGCGTGGCCCTGCGGGCACTATGACCTGGCGTTCCCTCGGATACAGCCCATCCGGCGACAGGGGCACATCAGCCTGCCGCCTTGGGCGAGCAACAAGGTCTTTCACATGATGCCGGGTGGGCCATTCGGGATACGCCTGGCTCGCCCGTTTGCAGTGCAGGTGTTGATGCCGTCTGAAAACAGGACCACTTCTGCCGTTTGAAAACAGGACCACCAACCACAATGGAAGGTGATCAAATTGGATGATTGGGCAGAGCTTCGCCGCTTGTTTTCAACCGGCGCACACTCGAAGCGGGAGATCGCACGGCTTGTCGGAGTGTCGCGGGGAACGGTCGAGCGGGCACTGGAAGTAGACCGGTTGCCGAAGTACCAGCGTCCGCCGGTGTCGTCGCGCTTCGACACGTTCGCCCCGCAGGTGCGGGCGTTATTGGCCGCCTCGCCGCGGATGCCGGCGACGGCATTGGCCGAACGGGTTGGCTGGAGCGGTGCGTCGTCAGTGTTCAGGGAGAAGGTGGCCCTGCTGCGGCCCGAGTATCTGCCGCCCTATCCCGCTGACAAGCTCGTCCACGAGCCCGGGTTCCAGGTCCAGCGACCTCTGGTTCCCGCACGAGGCGCTGCCGCTTGGCCATGGTCAGGACGGCATCCCGCCGGTGCTGGTCACGACGCCCTCGTTCTCCGGTTTCATTCGGGCCCGCATGTTGCCCTCGAAGTCGACCCCGGACCTGCTCGGCGGCATGTGGTCGCTGCTGCAGGATGCGCAGGCAGTCCCCGCGCGGCTGCTGTGGGACAACGAGACAGGCATCGGCCGTGGCAGACTCACCGACCCCGCCGCTTCCTTCGCCGGTGTCCTGGGCACCGAGATCAAGCTGCTGAAGGCGCGGGATCCGGAATCGAAGGGCATGGTGGAACGGATGAACCGCTTCTTCAGGCAACGGTTCATGCAGGGCCGCCGCTTCGCTTCCCCGCACGACTTCAACGCCCAGCTCGACGCGTGGCTGCCGATCGCCAACGCCCGCCACTCCCGGTCCCGGCGGGCCAAACCCAGCGAGCTGATCGACCAGGACCGGGCCCGGATGCGGGCCCCGATCGCCCCGGAGACGGTGTTCCGGACCACGGTGCGGCTGCCGCGTGACTACTACGTGCGCGTGTTCACCAACGACTACTCCGTGGAACCCTCGATGATAGGCCGGCTGGTCGATGTCACCGCTGATCTGGAGACCGTCACCGTGTCCCATGCCGGTCTGGTCATCGCCGCCCATGAGCGGATCTGGGCCAGAGCGCTGGCCTCGTCTGATGGGGCGCGGGGTGATCTTAGCCGTCATCGCGGATCACGCGGGCGCGTTTGGGCCGGATGGTCTTGTTAAGTTCCACGACGTTGGCGTCGGAGGCGACCCTGCGGACTTTCGCGTCTGCCGCCGTGACGGTGACCAGATCCTCGGGTCCGCAGGCGAAGATGTCGCAGAGGGCGGCGATCATCATCAGGGAGACGCGTTCCGGGCGTTGGGTGACGAGCCGGTAGACCTGGGAGGCCGAGAGTTCGATGCCGCGTTCCTTCAGCAAAGGGCTCAGGTCGGTGCTGTTGTGCATTCCGCGGGCTGCCATGAGTTCCGCAAGCCGCCACCGGTAGTCGATCTCTCGTTTCATGAGGATCAGTCTTCCATTCCGGCAAGAGCGTCCCGGACGGTGGAGTCCAGGGCGCGCCGCAGTGTCTCGACCCGGTAATCGCTGGAGACGGAGGTGTAGAGGGCTGTGGTCGAGGCGTGCTCGTGCCCGGCCTGGTGCTGGACGAACAAAGGGTCCATGCCGGCCTCGATCAGGTGGGTGATGTAGGAGCGGCGCAGAGAATGGATGTCCAGACCGGGGGAGAGGCCCAAATCCTCGCAAGTACCGGTTGAAGCGCCGGTTCAAGGCAGTCTCGGAAACCAGGGTGCCGCGCTCGGACGGAAACAGATCCAGCCCGTCGGTCATGTGCGGGTGGCCGCGTTCAAGCCAGTCGGCGACGATCTCGGCCGACCAGTCAAACACTGTCAGGACACTGCGGCGTTTCGGGGGAGAACCCTTCATTGCCTTCCCATACCGGACCTGCAGCACCCCGTACTTGCCGAACTCGCGGGCATGCGGGTTCCTGGCGAAATCCACGGTCTGCAGGTGCCGGACCTCGTTACGGCGCAGCCCCCAGCAGTAGGCGACTTTGAAGAGGACCGCGTCGCGATAGGCCGGCAACCAGCCCTTGCGTTGCAGGGTTGCTATTCGGTCGACTTCATCATCGGCCCGGTCAAAGAAAGCCTGAAGCTCCTGCCGGGTGAAGGGGCGGCGGCCGGGAGACGATTCCGTCGCCTGGGCATGGACGGCCGTGTTCCAGTCGAAACAGACCTGGACAGGATGTGTTCCGAAATACTGTTCGCAGACCCGATCCCAACCGTAGTCCGGGGAAGCCACATAGGCGCAGAACGCCCTGAGCGCTGCCTGGTAGCTCCGGATTGTGGATTGGGCGGTCTGCTTCTCGCTGCGAAGGTCACCGAAGAACTCATCCACGTGGGCCGGGGTCCATTGCCACGGATACTCGTTCGTCGATTCCTGGAAGCGCGTGACTAGCCGTTCCCGGGACTCGATCGTGCCAATCGCCAGATTCCGGCTCAGCTGCTGATTGCGCCAGCCGGTGAGCATCTGGGCGAACACGTGGTCCTCCGGGTGAAGGAAACGCACGGCGCCGAAGCTGAGCACCCGTCCCGCTGAATCGACCGCCATGAGCCCTCCCTGACATTGCATTGGATGAATGAATCATGCAATTAATGCAGAATCCATGCAAACCTGCAGGTCAGAGGCCCGTGTCAGGCAACGCGTTTCGGTCGCGCCGGACTCGAGTTGGCACTCCAGGCGCGACCGGAGTCGGCAGTGGAACGCAGTATGACCACAGGTCAGAGGGCATTTCTAGCGTCCAAACGATCAGCGCCGGGAAGAGAAAAACGAAGGAGGGGCGATATTGCATCAGATGCAATAATCACTGTTCTACTTGACATAATCACAACTATCGGCAACGTTCGACAGTCTTGCAGAGGCTGCTAATCGAGGGTCCAGATGAAGCAAAGTGCGGGGCCGATCAGCAGGCCGCCCAACGATGGATTGGTCTGAATGAGGCACGCTAAATCACCCTCTGAAGACTGATCACGGAGTGCCGATAATGGACCTTATGTAAGGTCAATATGTCCGGACAAAATACGGGCGTCCCACCAGCATAATACTACCCAGGCAATTGTCCGGTCTCACGTAAGGTGAGGCATTCTCAAGTTGTTTGAGGCATTTGCCAGCGTGTCTCATCCAAGTTGGGGCATTCCCGGTTTTTGTCTCACTACAGTTGGGGCATGGGACGCGCAATGGCGGCGTTCGATGTTCGCACCGAACGCGGGACTGCTCCGGGAACTTTGTATTTCAGGGAGCAGGATTCTTCTGCACAGACGACGGCCCGCCTTTCGGATTGCTGGACGGTTCCATTCGAGAACGCCTTGCCGGTTCGGGACGTTGCAGCGTTCAAGGGCCAACGCAATTTCTCTGGTTTATGGTGGTGCGCAACAAACCAAAGCCACGTAGGGTTCGAATCCTGGTGCGATGTTATCCGTCGCGTTATTTGACGGTGTGGCCGTCATGTCCGGTGACGATGGGCCGGGTATGGAAATGCCCCGCCGGTGGTGTCCGGCGGGGCATTGGTCGTTAGGGTGACGTGGCGGTCGTTATCGGTGACGTCGGCGCTGGTCGGGGTTACTCACTGTTTTCGGTGATCGCGGATAGGGCTGCGCCGAGGTCCACGATCGACTTGTCGGCGGCGTAGGTCGCGATCAGGGAGGCCACGGCGAGGTTGTTCACTGCCCGCGGGTATCCCCTCGATGCCTGGTGGATCGCGGTGATCGCGTCGTCGGAGAACAGCGGGTCGGAGCGGCCGGCGTATTTGAGGTGCTGACGGATGTAGTCGGTGGTGTCTGCCGGTCCCATTCCGGTGATCGTGTAGCGGGTGGAGATCCTTTGGTCCAGGGCTGCCAGGACGGCGAGTTTGAGCCGGCGGCGCAGGGTGGGCTGGCCGATGAGCAGCAGCGCGAAGTGCGAACCGGTATCCATCTCCGTGTTCGTGAGCATCCGCAGGGCTTCCAGGTCGGTGTTGCTGAGCAGATGTGCTTCGTCGATGACCACCACGGGCAGGCGGGAGCGTTCGTCGAGTTCCCCGGCGAGCAGCGACGCGGTCTGGGATGCCAGGACCCCGGAGTAGAACATGGGTTGGCCGCCGAGTGCGGTGACGATCGCGGTGTGGATCCCGCGCATGGTGATTGTCGGGTCCGCGATGTAGATGATCTGGTGCCTGGAGGGCTCGAGCTGGTGCAGCGCGGCCCGGACGGCGACGGTTTTCCCGGCGCCGACTTCCCCGGTGATGACTCCGAGCTGGCGTTGGGAGACGCACCAGTCGATCCGGGCGATCGCCTCGCGGTGGGAGGGGTGGGCGTGCAGGGCCTGGGACGGAACGTCCCGGCCGAAGGGCATCTTCGTGAAACCGTAATGCGCCTGCAGGGTTGCAATACTCATCGGCTCAATTCCTTCTCTGTTCCGGCGGTCGCGGCGGTCGCGGTGGTCCCGGCGGTGCCGGTATTGGTGGTGTTGGCGGCGATTTTGTCGAAGCTGATCGGCGCCCCGGCCATGGTGTCTTTATGCCGGTCCGCCAGCAGGCGCAGGTTGTCGATGCCGGAGGAGGCGTTGACGGCGCCGGTATCGGCGTCGGCGGCGGCTTTGGCCGCTTTGTGGTGGACGTGGCGTCGGATCTGCAGCAGGACCGCTTCCCCGGCCGGGACTCCGCCGGCGGCTGTGACGGTGATGGGCCCGGTCAGGTCGAACGGGTCATAGATCAGCTCGACGCGTTTGCCGGCCAGCAGCGGGTCGACTTGGTAGGTGTTGGATTGCAGGGACACGGTCGCGGATTTCGTCACGGTCCGGTGCGCTGACCAGCGGAACGCTTCGGCGATGACGTCAGGGTCCCGGCGGTTGGACCTGTGTCTCTACTTCGGACCATTCCTTACCATCGGTTGTTTTCCGCAGTGTTCCGTCGAATCCGATGACGCCGTCTTCGGACACTGTCAGGGTGTGAAAGTCCGACTCGCCCTGGCGGGAGAGTTCCTGCCAGGTTTTCCCGCCATCGGATGACTCGATCAGCCCCATTGGATTGGGAAGATCCGCTCCTGGCCCCGGGTGCCCTGACGCGTAGTAAAGGTCTTTCCCGGTACCGGCGAACCCCATCAGATCGATGGTCGGGCCGAGCTTTTCGATGAGGTCGGCAGCAACGTCGAACAGCCCGTTGTGGGTGGCCAGCAGGAGTTGTTCGGTGTCCTCATCGAAAGCAAGGCCATGCACATGGCCGAACGGGTTCATCCTTCTGTCCCAGCGGGGTCTGCGGACCTCTTGACCTTCCCCCCCGGGGAAGGTTTAGGTTGAACGGCAGATGACGAGGGAGCTTTACTGTGCAGGCACCGAGTGCTAAGACGGTCGAGATCTCCGACTACGGGCTGCTCGGGGACTGCCAGGGATCTGCCTTGGTCTCGCGGGACGGCTCGATCGACTGGTGGTGCCCTCCACGGTTCGACGCCCCCAGCATCTTCAGCCGCCTGCTGGACCACGACACCGGTCACTGGACAATCCGGCCAACCGGAGACTATACGGTCACTCGCCGCTATCTCCCTGGCACTATGGTGCTCGAGACGGAGTTCCAGTGCGACAGCGGGGACCTGCTGCTGACCGATGCCCTGGCGCTTGGCCCCGGGGAACGGGGTCACGAAGTGGGGCACAATTCCGCGCATATGCTGCTGCGCCAGGTGGGGGTCACCCGCGGCCGTGTGGAAGTGACGGTCGAGGTTGCACCGAGACCGGAATACGGGCTTATCACACCCAATTTCGTGCAGACCACCACGGGGTGGTCGATCAGCGGCGGAGCGAACCGCCTGACGCTGACCGCTGGAGTCAGCCTCGTTGTCGAGGACGGGTCTCTTGGCGGAACCTTCACTCTGGAGGCAGGAGAAGCTACCGTTTTCGCCCTTCACCACCGCGACGCCGTCGTCCCACCGCCGCCGGCAACCGACGGCGCTTCCGAGCTGGAGAACACAATCGCCGCGTGGCGGTCCTGGAGTGAGATTCACCAGGGCTACCGCGGCGCCTACCGGGAGCAGGTGCACCGCAGCGCCCTGGTGCTCCAGACACTCACCTACAGCCCTACCGGAGCAGTTGTAGCCGCGCCGACTACTTCACTGCCGGAGGAGCCGGGCGGCAGCGCCAACTGGGATTACCGCTTTGGCTGGCTTCGTGACGGCAGCCTGACCCTCAAGGCGCTCTGGGTAGCGGCCTGCCCGGACGAGGCGCACCGGTTCTTCGACTGGATCACCATGTCAGCCGGAGCACTCGGTGAGGGACACCTGCAGATCATGTTCGGCGTCGGCGGAGAGCACAACCTCACGGAACACGAGCTGGGGCATCTGGCGGGTTACGCCGAATCGCGGCCGGTCCGCGTGGGCAATGACGCCTGGGACCAGAAGCAGCTTGACGTCCTCGGCGAAGTGTTCGAGTGCGCGTGGGTTCTGCGGGAACAACTCGGCGAACTCCCCGCCGAGACCCGGGACTTCCTGGTTGCAGTCGGCGACAAGGCCGCAGAAACATGGCAAGAGCGTGACTCCGGCATCTGGGAAGGGCGGGAAGGAACACGGGACTACGTGACGTCCAAGCTGATGTGCTGGGTGGCGCTGGACCGCGCGCTGAAGCTCGCCGACCGTCTCGGCGCTGCCCAGAAGGTCCCGGTATGGGAGCGCGAACGGGACAGGGTCCGTGACGCAATCCTCGAAAAGGGCTGGGACAGCAGCGTCAAGGCGTTCACCGGTGCCTTCGGCTCGGAGCATCTCGACGCCGGTGTGCTTTTGATGCCGATCATGGGATTTCTACCGGCCGACGACGACCGCATACTGGCCACGCTGGACGCAATCGAGCGTGAACTCACCACCGGAAACCTGATCCAGCGTTGGACGGGCTCCGGGGATGAGGGTGCGTTCATCATCTGTTCCTACTGGCTGGACACAGCCCGGGCCATGGCAGGCGAACCTGAACGGGCGCGGGAAATTTTCGAGGCAGTTACCGGGTACGCCAATGATCTCGGGCTCCTCTCGGAAGAGATCAACATCAGAGACGGCAGCCTGATCGGCAACTTCCCCCAAGGGCTTTCACACATCGGCCTGATCAACGCGGCGTGGGCAATTACCCAAGCCGAGGACGCCCAGGCCGGACAGGCCTGAAACCACTGAACAACTGAAAGTACGGAGAGGAACACTCATGGGAAAGCTACAGGACAAGATCGCCTTCATCACCGGATCGGATTCAGGAATAGGCCAGGCCACGGCAGTCGAATTTGCGCGGGAGGGTGCCGACGTCATCGTCCATTACTTCCACGACCGCGACGGCGCAGAGTCCACACAGCAGCAGGTTGAGTCCCACGGCCGCCGGGCAATCATCGTCCAAGGCGACCACGGTGACGAAGAGCAGGTCAAAAAGATGTTCGCGGCGGCCTTCGACGCCTTCGGACGGGTGGACATCATGATGAACAACGCAAGCGCTGACGCCTCCGGAACCTACGTCGCCGATCTGGAGATCGCCGACTTTGAGCGCACGCTGCGCAGCAACCTCATCGGCCAGCTCATCTGCTGCAAACACTTCATCAACCATCGGAAGCAGCAGGGCGGCGGCGGGAAGATCATCAACACCACCTCGGTGCACGAGGAACAGCCCCGGGCCGGTGCAGCCGACTATGACTGTTCCAAGGGCGCACTGCGGAACCTCACCCGAACCCTTGTCCTCGAAGTTTCCGAGCTCGGCATGACGGTGAACAACATCGCCCCGGGAATGGTACTCACCCCGTTCAACCAGAAGGCAATCGATGACCCGGAGTACCTGAAGGAGCAGGTCAAGACCATTCCCCTCAAGCGTGCCGCGGAACCGTCAGAAATCGGCAGGCTCGCTGTTTTCCTTGCCTCGCCCGATGGCGACTACGTGACAGGAGCCACCTACGTCATGGACGGCGGACTGATGCAGATGGCCGGTCAGGGCGCGTAAACAAAGCCTCGATCGTCGCAAACAGATAAACGATATCTAGGAGGAAACCATGAGTGAAACCAAGGCAGATACAACCGGCGGGCACACCGCCGGATTCGACCCGCAGCGCACCGCCCTGCTGGTGATCGACCCGGTCAACGATTTCCTGTCCGAAGGCGGCGCAGCCTGGGAAATGACCAAATCCACGGTGAAGAAAAACAACGTGGTGAGTCAATTACAGCGACTGATCTCCGCCACACGCGCTGCCGGCGTGCCCGTGCTTTTCGGACCGATGGCCTACACGGAAGAGGACTACGCCGACGCCCGGTTCCAGCAGCGCAGCGGCATCAACCGGTTGATGTTTGAGAACAGGATGTTCCTTGCCGGCTCTTGGGGCGCAGACTTCCACCCCGATTTGCAGCCCGAAAGCACGGACATCATCCTGGAGCCCCACAAGGGCACGGACGTTTTCGAAACAGACCTTCGCGACCATCTGGAACGACTCGGCACCGAACAACTGGTGATCGCCGGCATGACAGCCAATCTGTGCTGTGAGTCCACCGGGCGCCATGCCACTGAGCACGGCTATGCGGTGACTTTCCTGTCGGACGCGATCGGTGCGGAAAGCCTGCCCGCCTATGAGGCATCGATCCATGTGAACTATCCGCTGATCGCCAACATGGTGATGGAAGTGGATGAATTCCTGGCCGGCCTTGCTGCACCTGCACAGCAGACGCCCTCGGCGGGCGACACTGTGGTTGGCTCGGACCGCGGCGAGATCGGCGACGTGGTCGAGGTTGTGGCCGCCGACGGCGGCGATCCGGGATACCTGCTGGTCAAACGCGGCATCGTGTTTGACCGCGATACGTATATCCCGCTGGATGCGGTGACGCACAGCATGGACAACCGCGTGTACATCAATGTGCCGAAGCTGGTTGTCGGAAAGCTGCCGTGGGGCGAACCGCCGAGCGCCGCCGCCGCACACGAGAAGTTCGGCGCGCCGAAGGCCGGGGTGGAAATGCTCTACGGTAGTTTCAACCCCACTGGTGCAGTTGGAAGGTAGCCATATTGTCAACGGGCGCTAAAGATACGATTCACGGTCCGGCGGAGATTGCCCATCACTTGCCGGCGCACTATCTGGAATCCGAGCTACGCAGGGATGTTCTCGCGGGTCTGACCGCAGAGCCGAAGTCGCTGCCGCCGAAATGGTTATACGACGATCGCGGGAGCAAGCTGTTCGAGCGAATCATGGAGCTTCCCGAGTACTACCCCACCCGTGCCGAACGCGAGATCCTTGAGCGGTATGCGACGGACATGGCCGCGGCATCTCCGGCGGAAACCCTGATCGAGCTCGGTTCAGGATCCTCCAGCAAGACGCCCCTCCTGATATCGGCCCTGCAGGAGGAAGGCCGCCTGCAGCGCTATGTGGCCGTTGACGTGAGCGACGGCGCGCTGCTGGGCGCGGGCGACCATCTCTCGGAAACGTTCCCGGATCTGGAGCTGAGTCCGGTAGCTGCGGACTTTGAGCGTCAGCTCCATGTCCTGCCGCGGAACGGGCACCGCATGGTCGCCTTTCTGGGAGGCACCATCGGAAACCTGGATCCAGAACAGCGCACAGGCTTTCTGGAGGATATCCACGACTTGCTGGGGCCCGGAGGCGGGTCCCTGTTGGTGGGAACGGATCTGATCAAGCCTGAAGAGATACTTGTGCCGGCCTACGATGACTCTGCGGGCGTGACGGCAGAATTCAATAAGAACGTACTGCGGGTTCTGAATCGTGAGCTGGGTGCCGATTTCGATGTGGATGAGTTCGACCATGTGGCCGTGTGGCTGCCGGAGAAGGGCCGGATCGAAATGCGCCTGCGTGCCAGAAAGTCCATGCTCGTAATGCTGCCCGGCGTTGACCTCCAGGTTCCCTTCGCTGCGGGCGAGGAATTGAGGACAGAGATTTCCACGAAATTCAGTCGGGACGGCATCGCCGTAGAGCTTGAAGCTGCGGGGTTCCGTGTCGCGGGGCAGTGGACCGACTCGCAGGACCGGTATGCGGTCACTGTGGCCGAGGCTGTGTAGGCAGTGCAAGCGGAACAGGCGTTGGAGCTGCTGTCGGAGGAAGAGGCGGAGATCTATGTTGCTTCCGTCTGCTTCAAGACGGGACCGCCCGGAAAAATCGGCATCGAAGTGGAACGCACGGTTCACCGTATCCACGACAGTGCAGTCCCGGGTTCCGGTGTCTCAGGTCCGTGACGCCGTCGGCAGCGTCGAGGGGACCCTTTTCGGAGGTGGACTCATCACCCTGGAACCGGGTGGCCAGCTGGAGATCAGTTCCGCGTGTGCAGCCGGCGTTCCCGAAGTGATCTCGTCCACGCGCGAGGACCTCGCTCAGGTCGACAGGCTGCTGGCAGAGGCAGGGCTTCGACTCGGTGACTTGGCCCTCGACCCGGTTCGGCGTCCGGTGCGCACGCTCGACCTTCCCCGCTACGCAGCGATGGAGCAGCGATTTGACCGTGCCGGTCCGGCGGGCCGGACCATGATGTGCTCCACCGCTTCCCTCCAGATCTCGCTCGACGCCGGCACCGACGGCGACGGCCCTGCTGGCGCAATCCAACGCTGGCACCACCTGTATTCGCTTGCGCCCCTGTTGACGGCGATGTTTGCCAATTCCCCGTTCATCAGAGGCAAACCCAGCGGCTGGCGTAGCACCCGCCAATCCGCCTGGCTCGCTATTGACCCGTCCCGCACGGCAGCGCCGGAGCCGCTGGGTGATGACCCCCGTCAGGACTGGGCACGGTACGCGCTCGACGCCCACGTCCTCTGCATTCGGCCCGAAAACGACGGCGGGAACTGGCTCGCGCCCCGGGCGCTGACCATGCGGGACTGGCTGCGCGGAGCAGGCCCGAGGCCCGTGAGCCTGCAGGATCTGGACTACCACCTGACCACGTTGTTCCCACCGGTCCGACCCCGCGGCTTCCTCGAGCTGCGGCTGATAGACGCCCAGGCAGGCGGGGACTGGGAAGTAGCAACCGTCGTCGTCGCCGCCCTGGTGGAGGATCCGCACGCTGCCGCACTGGCAGCCGAGGCGTGCCGCACTATTCCCACCGACGCAGGCTCGCTGCTCACCGCTGCCCGCGATTGTCTGGCCTGCCCGGAGCTTGCCCGGGCTGCGCTGATCTGCGCCGAGGTGGCCTGGGATGCCCTGCCGCGGATCGAGGCGGACACCGAAACGCGGGCGCGGGCCGCCGCCTTCATCGAAAAACACACTGCCCGCGGCCTCAGCCCCGCCGACGTATCCCTCGCCGAATGGCAACGCACGGGACGCATTCCGACGTTCACCACTGACAACGCCGCCGATTACCGTGAGGAGCGACTCCATGAGCATCGCTGAAACAGCAGCAGTTGAGCCCCAAGCCACTGAACACCTCCGGATGGAGTTGGCCCGGCGGCTTGAGAGGGCACGCGACCGGACGCTGGCTCTGACCGATTACGACGACGGCGAACTGGTGAGACAGCATTCGTCCTTGATGTCGCCACTGGTCTGGGACCTGGCCCATGTGGGCAGCCAGGAGGAGCTGTGGCTGGTGCGCGACGTCGGTGGGCGCCCGCCGCTGCGCTGCGAGATCGACGAGATGTATGACGCTTTCCAGCACCCCCGAAGCACACGCCCGGCCCTGCCGCTGCTCTCGCCCGCCGAATCGCGCCGATACATCGCCGAGGTCCGCGACAAGGCGCTGGACATTCTGGACCGTACGCCGCTGGAGGGCAAACCGCTGCTGGAGAGAGGGTTCGCCTTCGGCATGATCGTCCAGCATGAGCAGCAGCACGCGGAAACAATGCTCGCAACGCACCAGATCCGCGACGGCGAACGGATCCTGACGGAAACACCGCTGCCTGATACCCGTACGCGGCGGTCGCTTCCCGACGAAGTGCTGGTGCCGTCCGGACCATTCACCATGGGCACCTCGGTGGAACCGTGGGCGCTGGACAATGAGCGGCCAGCGCACACCGTGGCCCTGCCCGCTTATTTCATCGACACAACACCGGTGACCAGCGGGGCATACGAGCAATTCATCGCCGGCGGAGGCTATGACGATCCCTCGTGGTGGCACCCCGACGGATGGCAGCACCGAAACGAGGTCGGGCTGCGGACACCCAAATACTGGCACCGCGCCGACGGTCAGTGGATGCGGAAGCGGTTCGGCGCCGTCGAGCCCGTCCCCGCGGACGAACCCGTCCAGCACGTCTGCTGGTATGAAGCGGATGCCTACGCCCGGTGGGCGGGCCGTCGCCTGCCGACGGAAGCCGAGTGGGAGAAGGCCGCCCGCTTCGACCCGGCAAGCGGACGGTCCCGGCGGTTTCCATGGGGCGACGCGGAGCCCTCTGCGGAGGATGCCAACCTCGGTGGAACCGCACTGCGCGCAGCCCCCGCAGGCTCCTACCCCGATGGCGAGTCACCGCTGGGTGTTCGTCAGCTCATCGGCGATGTGTGGGAATGGGTTGCGAGCGATTTTCAGCCGTATCCCGGGTTCACCGTGTTCCCCTACGAGGAGTACAGCCAGGTGTTCTTCGGAAGCGACTACAAAGTGCTCCGCGGCGGCTCCTGGGCCACCGACCCTGCGGCCGCCCGGGCGACCTTCCGCAACTGGGACTATCCCATCCGCCGGCAGGTTTTCGCAGGCTTCCGCACCGCACGCGACGCCCACCCGGCAGAGACGGCCTAGGATGTGCCGGCACCTGGCCTTCCTGGGGCCGCCGACCTCCCTCGCCGCGCTTTTGCTGGCCCCTGGGCATGGCCTGCTGACCCAGTCCTGGGCGCCGCGGTTCCAGCAGTACGGCACCGTCAACGCTGACGGGTTCGGCGTCGGCTGGTACGCGGACGGCGACCCGAAACCTGCCCGCTACCGCCGTGCAGTACCGATGTGGGCAGACCCTTCCTTCGCGGACGTCGCCCGGGTCACGACGACGACGGCGGCGCTCGCCGCAGTGCGGTCGGCCACCGTCGGCACCACCCAGGACAAATCGGCCTCCGCCCCATACACGGACGGCAAATTGCTCTTCAGCCACAACGGGCGGATTCACGGCTGGCCCTCGTCCGTGGAAGGCATTGTCAACGCGATCCCGGCCGCCCGTCTGCTGACCATGGAGGCGCATGTTGATTCGGCGCTGGTCTGGGCGCTGGTGCTGGAGTCCCTTGCCGCAGGCCAGAGCCCTGATGCGGCGCTCGCCGGCACCGCCCGGACGGTGCTGGAGCACGCCGAGGCGCGCCTGAACCTGCTGCTTACGGACGGCACAACCATCACGGCAACGGCTGTGGGGGACACGCTCTACTGGCGCTCCGGCCCGGACGGGGTGCTTGTCGCCAGCGAGCCGTCCGACGATGCTTCAGGCTGGCACAGCGTGCCCGATAACTCGGTGCTCACAGCCACCACCGACCGTGTGGACGTCCGGCCCATCAGTTAACTCGAGATACCAGGCGACGCAGTGCCGAGGCCAACCGATCGATTTCCGCTTCAGTGTTGTAACAGTGCACTGACGCCCGGACGGCTGTCGAAGGGGTAGCGGGTGTTTCCTGCAGGACGGCGTCGGGCTTCAACGGCGGAAGCGGCACCGTCGAGAGGTTGATACCGTCAACTGCCAGGTGTTCCTTGACCTGCACGGCCATCTTCTCCCGCACCGAGAACGTCACGATACCGCTGGCCTGCTTCCCGCGGCCGTAAAGCTCGACGCCGCGAATGTCCGCCAGATGCAACCGCATTCCATCCGCCAGTGTCTGGAGTCGGCCGCGAATGTCTTCGATCCCGAGCTCGAGTGCGTATTCCGCGGCCCGCCCGAGGCCGAGCCTGGCGGCTATGCTCGCTTCCCGGCTTTCGGGCAGCCGTGCGGAAGGCGGCTCGTCCTGAATCGCCGCGAAGAGGGGACGCCGGTCGTTGGGCGTGGGCACCACTTTCTCGAGCACGTGACTGTCGAGGTAGACAGACGCTGTTCCTCGCGGCCCCCGAAGGAACTTCCGTCCGGTGCCGACCAGGATGTCGCACTTCAGCTCAGCGACGTCGAGCGGGAGCTGGCCCACCGACTGACACGCGTCCAAGACAAACGGCACCCCGGCCTTCCGGCACAGCCTACCCACCACACCGGCTCAGGCACGCCCTGGCCGGTGAACTGCTCCGCAGGGGCGGCGGTCTGGTAGCGATCAGCCAGGTCCTTCGCCACCAGGATCTTGCCACGACCGCCCTGCCAAGGTCGACCTGGACGCACTGCGCCAGGTTGCCCAGCCCTGGCCGGGGGCCGTGCGATTAGCTCGCTGGAGCAGGATCTCGCGGACTACCTGCAACTGCGTCGTTCGCTCGGACACGAACTGGCCGAGGCCCGGTGGTTGTTGCCTGGCTTTGTGGCTTACCTCGACGCTCACGGATTGCCAACCGTGACGATCGAAGCGGCGCTGACGTGGGCACAGCAATCGCCGTCAGGCCAGGTGACGACCGTGGGTCCGCGGCGGATGACGGCCGCCCGGGGCTTCGCCCGCTACTTGGCCGGCATTCACCCGGGCACGGAGATCCCGCCGTTGGGACTGATGCCGCATCGACAGAGATGGCGCCAACCATTCATCTACTCCACCGCTGACATTGAGAAGCTGATGGGCCAGGCCCGCAGCTCGATCACCTCACCGCTGCGGGCCGCGACCTACGAGGGGCTTGAGGACCAATGCTCGGGGAAGGCACGCTAAGCCGGTGAAGCCAGGTAGTAGAGGTTCTGGGCGGCACCGCTGTTACGCCTGGTCACGGCGCTGGGGTGGTGCGTCGTCCGATGCTTGTTTTGTTGAGGTGGCCGTAGATCGTGGAGCGAGGGACCTGAAGCAGATCGGCGATGCGCTGAACGGTGTGGGCCCCGGCGTCGTAGAGCTGTTGGGCGTGGTGGGCCTGGTCGGGGGTGAGTTTGGGGCGTCTTCCTCCGGTTCGTCCGCGGGCGCGGGCGGCCGCGAGGCCGTCGCGGGTGTTGGCGATGATGAGTTCTCGTTGGAGTTCGGCGAGGACGGAGAGCATCCCGAACATTGCCCGCCCTTCCGCGGTCGTGGTGTCGATGCCTTGCTCGAGGACACGCAATCCCACACCACGTTCCCGGAGATCTGCGCCGAGGGTGACGAGATGGAGTACCGACCGGCCTAGTCTGTCGAGGCGGGTGATGACGAGCTGGTCACCGGCCCGGTTGGCGGAGGCGAGGGCCTTGTCGAGCTCGGGCCTGCTGGCTTTGGCACCGCTGGCGTGGTCGAGGTAAATGTTGGCCGGGTCGACGTCGGCGCGGGCGAGGGCGTCCGTTTGGTGGTCGGGATTTTGGTCGGCGGTGGAGACGCGCGCATATCCGATCAACATGTGTCGATAATACCCGTACCACAGGGTTTGCCGACGTTGATTTCCGGCGCGCGTTTTCGACATGGATTTCGCGGCGTGTCTGTGGATTTCGGCGCTTTGTGGCAGCGTTCTGTGATCGCTTGGTGTCGGTAGTTGCCGATGACCAGGATGCTTGCGGCCGCTTCGACGACGTCCTCGGTGATGGTCTCGAGCTGGTTGATTTTGAGGACGCGGGTGATTTGCGGGAACAAGCGCTCGAGGAGCCGGAAGTTGCCGCGGGTGATGCGTTCGATCGCAGCGATTGCTTGCGCGTCGGTGAAGTCGTCGGGGTCGAGGGCGCGGCCCAGCCGTTTCCAGTGGCGGTCAAGGACGAAGAGGAGTTCGTCGCGGCTGAGGGCACGGTATCGGTGGGAGAAACCGAGTCGGCTGTAGAGCTGCGGGTAGTGGCGGAAACGTTGGTCGATTCCGGGCATTCCGATGAGGATCATCGCGAGGTCGGTCCGGTCGTGCATGTCGCGGAGGAGTTCAAGGGCCGTGGTGTTGAGGCGTTCGGCTTCGTCGATGATGAGCAGCTCCACCAGATGGGTGACTTTTCCGGGCTTACGGGGCTCGGGATCGAGCGTGCGCAGGTGTTCGTCGACGCAGATTCCGACCCTGATCTGCCAATGGTCGATCTCGTTCATGAGCGTCTTCGGACGCGGCAGCACTTCGGGGGTATAGAAGACGGTGCGGGAGCGGTTGGCGAGGGCGTAGTGCTTCGCGTCGTGGTCGCCGCGTGGTCCCCATTCATTGATGTAGGGCTCGAGGGTGTCCCAGTTCGCGTAGCGGCGGGCGGAGTTGGTCTTGCCGACGCCGGCGTCTCCGTGACAGATGCCTATGGTTCGCTCCTTTCGAACGGCGTTGGCAAACTCGGTGAAGCGTCGGTGCTCCTTGGTCACGATGAAGGCCTGGGTCATCAACCGTCCTCTTCGTAGGTGCGCAACCGACGTCGGCGCGGTGCTGGCGCGGCCTGGTGCGGTTCCTCGCGGGCAGCGACGGCGGGGATGCGGTCGTTGATAGCCTGGCGCAGCTCGCGTCGGCGGGCTCGTCGGGCGGTTTCGATGTCGCGGAGGCTGAGCCGGAGGTTGGGGTGGGCCTCGTCGACGGCGACGCAGACGAAGGTGTCGTGGTCGTAGACCCGGATCTCGGAGATGTCGCGCGGGTCGTAGCGGATCGTGACGGGGTGTCCGACGAAGGGGGCGAGCGTGGGCGCGAGGTAGCGCTGGCCTTGGAAGTGGATGCCGTCGCGTTGCACGGTGCGGTGCTTCGGGACGGTCAGGAGGAGCCCGTCGAGCTCCTCCAGGCTCTCGGGCATCCGAGGAAGCCAGCCGTCGGCGACCCAGGCGTCGCGCGGGCACGTACCCAGCTCGCGGTGCGGCCGGTCGTTGTAGGTGGCGATGAAGGCGCCAAGCGCGCGATCGAGCCCGGGAAGATCCAGGACAGGTTGTGGCGTTCGGCTCCCTGGTCCGAGGTGTCCGGGGAGCGTGGCGAGCAGCTCAGTGTTGATGGTGCCGAAGAAGCGCTCGATCTTCCCTCGCCCCGGGCAACGGTGGAGTGGATGATGCGGATGTGCAGCTCGACGGCGGTGCGCTCGAGGTGGTGGCTGGTGAAGTCGGAGCCATGATCGACGTGCAGGATGTCGGGGATGCCGCACATTGCCCAGCCGGGGTCAGTCTTGCACCAGATCGCCTGCCGGAGCGCGAGGGCTGTGTTGAGAGCCGATGGTGCGCCGGTGAAGACCGTGTACCCACAGATCGCGCGCGAGTAGTCGTTCATCACCGTGGTCAGCCACGGCCGGTCAGGCCTCCCGTCGGCGCCGACGATGAGGATGTCGAGTTCGGTGTGGTCGGCTTGCCAGATCTGGTTCGGATGATCGGCGCGGCGACGGAAGACGATCTCGTGCCGATCCCGGTAGGCAGCCGGGCCCTCCAACGCGAACGTGACGAGGGCAGGATCCAATGCCCGAACGATCTCCCGGACAGTCGAGTAGCCCGGCTCCGGCGATCCCCGCCGTTGCGCCTCCGCGACGGCGAGACGGTGCAACGTGGCAAGGCTTGGGCGGGGTTTGGTCAGCGCGTGTCGTTCAATGAAAGCCACGGTCTCCGCGGCGGTGCGTCGTGTGCCGGCGTCGGAACGCGCGTGCGGGTCGAGTGTCGAGATGCCGCCGGTCCGGTAGAGCTGATGCCAGCGCTGCAGGGTGCGTGGGCTGATTCCGGTTTCGCGAGCGATAGTCGCGAGCGGCACCTGGTCTTCGACGTGAAGTCGAAGCACTCGCCACCGCTCGACGCCATCCATGACAGCTACATGGGTGCGCTGTCGCGGGCGGCGAGGGCGCGTTGGTGGCGGTAGAGGGTCGCGCGGCTCCAACCTACGAGACGTGCTGCGTCTTCGGCGGTGCGTCCCTTCGCGCGGGCGTCTCCGGCGATCGCGAGCTTGTCGGCGATCACGGCCGGATCGGAGAGCGGCCGACCGAAGCGAGTGCCGCCTTGCCTGGCCGCGGCGATCCCGGCGTTGACGCGCTCAACGATCAGCTCGCGCTCGTACTCGGCCAAGGTGGCAAGCATGTTCAGCATCGATCCCGTCCGAAATGGATCGGACGTGCACACCACGCTCGCGCAGCAGGTTCACCGTGTTCAATACGTCGATCAAGGACCGGCCCAGCCGGTCTACCCGCCAGACAACGACGGTGTCACCCGCTTCGGCATAGTCGAGGAGCTTCTTCATCCCGGGCCGCTCAATCGCCGTCCTACTGCCGGACGTGACATCGGAGAACGCGTCGCGCTTCTGAACGCCGACCGCCACCAGCGCGTCAAGCTGCAACTGCGCATCCTGGCTCGACGTACTCACACGCGTGTATCCCAGAAGCCTCACCCCACCATTCTGACTCAAAACCCCCTCCCGACACGTGATCGAGACGATTCACAGCGAGACGACTTTTTGAAACATCGCGCACCCATCTGCGCGTCGTGGGAATTGCTCGGTCCTCGTGCCCTGCCCCCATGCAGTGGGCCCCTAAAGGCCCAGCATATCTACCCTTCCTTCTCTGAGGAGGGCGAGGCTGCCGACTGCTGGTGGTGCCCGCGGGTCATCGTGTAGGTTCATCAATGGGCAGGTACCCGGAGGATGGAGGATTTGTGAGAGACAGCTGTTCGGCACGTCCCGGCCTTTCGCTACGGCAGCTGAAGCGCAGGACCTCAGTGGCCGGAGCCGGTCTTCTGGTGTTGTTGGCCGCCTGCGGCTGCTCCCCGGACACGTCGGCAGCGGCGGGCCAAGCCCGGGAATTCCACCGTTTACTGGAAGCGTCAGACCTGCAGGGGGCCTGCGCCTTGCTGCAGGCAAAGGCCCAGGAGAAAGCAGCTTCCCAAGACGGGGCATGTGAGGAGGCCCTGGAAGCACTGGAGCTGCCGACGGCCGGGACTGTTCTGGAAACCCACGTGTATGGCCGCAGAGCCAGCGTTGTATTCGAAAGCGACACGGTCTTCCTCGCCGCGACGGAATCAGGCTGGCGGGTCGCCGGGGCCGGATGCACGTCAGAGGGAGAAGCTCCCTATACCTGTGAGATTGGAGGCGAATAGGGTATGCGCTGGATCTTTGTGTTGTACCTGATCCTGATCTTCGGCGGGCTGTCCTATATGGCCGCCGTCGGCCTGGCACACGGATAGAAGGGCCGGACGTTGAAAGAGGCTTTGAAAAACAACGGCCTGAGTATTTTCTTCGGCCTGATCTTCCTGCTGGCATTGCTGGGGCAGGCACTGACCGGACAGGCGCTGTTCAACGAGGAACAGATCGCTGCGGGACTGGACGAGATCAGCCTTGCCCAATACGTGACCTCATCGTCTTTCGCTGTCGATGTCTCCGAAAACTGGCAGTCCGAATACCTGCAGTTCTTCCTGTACATTTTCGCCACGATCTGGCTCGTCCAGAAAGGATCGCCCGAATCAAAGGAACTGGATAGGGCAGGCCTTGAATCGGACAAGGACCAGCTCGTCGGAGATCACAGCAACGCCAAGTCCCCGGTCTGGGCGAAAGTCGGTGGCTGGCGCCAGATTCTGTTCTCCAACTCGCTGGGCTTGACCATGGGCCTGATCTTCCTCCTGTCCTGGTTCGTCCAATCCATAGCCGGGAACAGTGCCTACAACGAAGAACAACTGAAACACTTTCAGGCGCCAGTGGCTTGGTCCGAATACCTCGTCTCGCCGGAGTTTTGGAACCGTACCCTGCAGAACTGGCAGTCAGAGTTCCTCGCGATGGGATCGATGATCGTCCTCTCCATCTACCTTCGACAGCGGGGCTCGCCGGAGTCCAAACCCGTCGGCTCCGCGCACGACGGCACAGGAACCACAGGCTGACTTTCCGCCCCGAGCATCCGGTCATCAGGGCGGCGGTGCTGACGGTGGGCGCGCCTCTCCAACCGGTACGCCGAGGTGGCGCCGAAGGTCCGCGAAATCTGCCAGTGTTACAGCTTGAAGTCCACCGTCGGGGCCGCTGCTCAAGCAGGTGGCTCATCCGGGGCCAAGGTCTTCAAACTGGCACTTCCGGGCAAACCCGCCAAGGCGTGATGCAACAGCACTGCCAAGGGAACGAACCTCTCCCCGCTGTCTGGAAGGCAGCATCCCGGCACCATTGCAGATGATGACGATTCTCGGGCGTCAACGAATGCAGGCCGGACGCGGCCAGAAAGCTCATGATGCCGTGAGCCGCTGCTACGCCTTTTGTCGAGGGGTTTCCCATCCTTCAGTCCGCGTGTAGATGGCAACAAGCTGACCGTTACCGAAGGAGGCGCTGGCAACGTCCGAGAAGCGCAGGAGCGCTCCGCCGCAGTCAAGCCTCCGCACTGCATCCGCTGCTCTCGGGAGGGCTTCCTCCCGACTGTCGCCGTCCAGGGCAGAACGGATGTCAGCATTCTGAGCAGTTAGCGGAGTCCGCGGGAGAGAGATATGCGGTGTTGCGCCCGCATTTGGATGAGCGGCAGCGCCGCATGCTGCTGGGTGTCGAGGCTGCCGGGCTGGGTCGGGGCGGGATCAGGGCGATTGCTGCGGCGACCGGTGTCCATCCCGACACCATCGCCCGCGGCGTGCGGGAGGTGGAGGGAAACCCTAAGCCGCAAGCCCGGGTGCGGGTCCCGGGCGGGGGCCGTAAGTCCCTGGCAGCGACCGACCCGGACCTGGTCTCTGAGCTGAAGACCCTGGTTGATCCGGGCATGCGCGGGGATCCGGTCTCACCACTGGTCTGGACGACCAGATCAACCCGTAACCTCGCGGCCGCGCTCTCTGATCTGGGGCATCCGGTCTCGGACCGGACGGTGGCGCGGATGCTGCACGAGATGGGCTTTAGCCTGCAGTCCAATGCCAAAGTCACCGAAGGCGCCCAGCACGAAGACCGCGACGCCCAGTTCACTTATCTGGCAGGCCAGGTCGGTGAGCATATGGGAGCAGGCCAGCCGGTGATCTCGGTGGACACGAAGAAAAAAGAACTGGTCGGAGACTTCAAGAACGCCGGACGCCAGTACCGGCCGGCCGGGCACCCGGAGCGGGTCAACGTCCACGACTTCATGGATAAGGACCTGGGCAATGCGATCCCCTACGGCATCTATGACCTCTCTGCGAACACCGGCTGGGTCACGGTCGGCACCGATCATGATACGTCGGCGTTCGCGGTGGCCACCCTGCGCACATGGTGGAAATCCGTCGGACAGGCACGCTATCCCCGGGCCGGCCGGCTGCTCGTATGTGCCGACAGCGGCGGATCCAACGGCAGCCGCATCCGGGCCTGGAAAATCGAGCTCGCCAAGCTCGCTAAAGAAACCGGCCTGGACATCACCGTCTGCCACCTGCCACCGGGAACCAGCAAATGGAACAAAATCGAGCACCGGCTTTTCTCCCAGATCACACGCAACTGGGCCGGTCAGCCGCTGCGGACCCACCAGATCATCGTGGATCTGATCGGCAAAACGACCACGGCTACCGGCCTGACAGTCCAGTGCGTCCTCGACACCGATGACTACCCCACCGGACTCAGACACACCTCAAAAGACATCGAAGACCTACCAATCACCCGCCACGATTTCCATGGGGAATGGAACTACACCATGAACCGCCCCGGTTTTAATGGAGGGTGTTGAATCCTTGAAAGGATGAGCACCATGGCAGCACCAAAGAAGTATCCGGATGAGCTTCGCCAGAGAGCGGTCCGCCTTGTGATGGACGCCCAGAAGAATCCCAGTGGCCGGCGGGGTGCGTGCACCAGGATCGGTGCGCAGCTAGGCATCCCGGCAGACACCATCCGTGGCTGGGTGCGCACCGCCGAGATCGATCAGGGCCTGCGCCCTGGCACCACCACCGATGACGCAACCCGTCTGGCTGAGCTGGAGCGCGAAGTTGTTGAGTTGCGCCGGGCCAACGCGATCTTGAAATCAGCATCAGCTTTCTTCGCGGCGGAGCTCGACCGCCCCTCACGACGATGATCGCCTACATCGACAATCACAAGGACGAATACGGGGTCGAGCCGATCTGCAAACAGCTGCCGATTGCCCCATCGACCTACTACGCTGCCAAGGCACGCCCTGAGTCCAAACGGTCAATAGCCGACGCCGTGACGACCGAGAAAATCATCCGCGTGCACCGGGAGAACTACAGCGTTTATGGGGCCAGGAAAGTTTATGCTGCCCTGAACCGTGAGGGACACCAGGTGGCCCGCTGCACCGTGGAGCGTCTGATGCGCCGCACCGGGCTCCATGGCGTGCGCCGGGCCCAGGGCCCCCGCACAACCGTGCCCGGACCCCTAGCAGAACGGCCGGCAGATCTGGTCCGGCGGCAATTCAGCGCGCCGGCTCCGAACTGTCTCTGGGTCGCAGATATAACGCATATTCGAACGTTTTCCGGCTGGGTCTACGCGGCTTTTGTGCTGGATGTTTTCTCCCGCCGCATAGTCGGCTGGCAGCTCTCCACGACCATGCACACAGCCTTGGCCTTGGACGCCCTGGAGATGGGGCTCTGGACCCGCCGGCGCGATGGGAAGAACGTCTCCCAGCTCGTACATCACAGCGATTATGCCGAGGAAAACGTTAAGCCGAAGAAGGGCGGTGTGGCCTCGTGGTTCCGGGGAACACCGGTTTGTTCCTCGGCTTAGTGTTTTGGGTCTTGTTGGTCGCTAGTGTGCCTCGTATCCATCTTTCTAGTGAAGGGAAAGGTTATGGGCACGATGGTGAGGGAGGTCGGTGTGGCGGTTGTCGCCGCATTGGATGCCGCCGGTTACATGGGCTCGACGATTGGCCAGTATCGTAAGTCGATTCGGGCTTTGGAGCGGCTGGCGCAGAAGCAAGGTGGTGTGTATACGCCCGGGTTGGGGGCTGACTTCTCGGCGATGACGACGAGTCCCAGGACGGGCAAGTTCAGTGCACAGCGTCGTTTTGATTATGGCAGGTTGGTGAGTTTGTTCGACTCCTACGTGCTCACCGGGACGGTGACCCTTGCGGCCAGGAAACGCTCCGGGGGCGGGTATGGCCTGCAGTCGGGCGAGTTCATCGCCTTGATGACTGCCTGGTCCGATGAGATGGAGCAGCGTGGCTTGGCTGTGGCCACCCGCGGCACTTACGGTCGCATGGCCCGCGATTATCTGGTGTATTTGGAGGCCGTCGGGGTTACGTCGTTGAATGTGGCCGGCGGCGCCAGCGTGTTTGGATTCCTTGACTCGCTGCAAGGCAGGTGGGCGCAGTCCGCGATGTGGTCGGTGGCATCGAGTTTTCGTCCCTTTTTGAAGTTCACCCGGCGCCGTGACCTGCTTGATGCCGTGGGCATGGCCAATGCCAGGCGCCACCATGGCATCGTGCCGACACTTCGCGACGCTGATGAGCAGTTGGTTGTTCGCGCCTGCGCCGAAGGGAAGGTTTCTGCACGGGACGCGGCGATCACCTTGCTTGCGCTGGTGACGGGCCTGCGCGCGTGCGACCTCATCGCCCTGCACCTGAACGACATCGATTGGCGGGGCTTCACGATCGGGATCGTGCAGGCCAAGACCGGTAACCCGCTGACGCTGCCGCTACTTCCCATGATCGCTGGGAAGCTGGCCGACTACGTCCTGAACGAGCGGCCAGCATCAGGGGACGCGCATGTGTTTTTGCGCTCGGCCGCCCCGCATGTGGCACTGGCTGATCACGCATCAATCTACGTGGTGGCGACGAAGATGTTCAGGGCGGCCGGGGTGAAGGACGTGAAGGCCGGGACCAGGGCCCTTCGCCATAACGCCGCCTCAAAACTTCTGCGTGCGGGAACGCCACTTCCAACGATATCGGCTGTGCTTGGCCACGCGAGCCCGGATTCCACGACCGTGTATT
The DNA here is from genome assembly GCF_035985125.1 of Arthrobacter sp. CG_A4. NCBI lineage: Bacteria > Bacillati > Actinomycetota > Actinomycetes > Micrococcales > Micrococcaceae > Arthrobacter > Arthrobacter sp. CG_A4. The sequence goes on from NZ_JAXCID010000022.1 coordinate 62,807, forward strand.
TGAGCATGGATGCAGAACACCTGCGCGCGTGTGTGCTCCCGCTGCCACAAGGGGCCGTGAGATGAGCGGGCACGGATTCACCAGCGCGTTCGCCTACGACCTTGACCGGTACCTCGCATTCAAGGAAAGCATGGGCTTTCACGGGCAGTCCCGTATCTGGTACCTGAGGGATTTTGACAAGTATTGCTCCGACCGTGGGCTGGAGTGTTTTGACCGGCACACCGTTGAGGGGTGGGTCATCGCCAAGCGGTCACACCAGACAATCCCGCATTGGTCATGGATTTCCTACATCAGGGATTTTGGCCGATGGGTTCGTATCAACGGCAACGAGAACGCGTACGTGCTTTCAGAGCAGTGGAAAGCCGGATTCATTCACACCCAGCCCTACCTGCTGACGAGGGAGGAGGTCACGCTGTTTTTCCAAGCCGCCGCACGGCTGGAAGTCGCATCGCCGTGGAAGTGGCAGGCCGTCGCGTTCTTCGCCCTGATGCACTCGTGCGGGCTCCGGACCTGCGAGGCCCGCCAGCTCACGATCAACGACGTGGACCTGGCCGGCGGTTTCATCGACGTGCAATGGTCTAAAACCAACCGCAGCAGGCGCCTGCCCATCACCGGGCAGATCAGCGGCATCCTCGACGACTGCGACCAGGCATCACGTAACGCGTTCGGCAAGGAACGAGCCGCGTTCTTCGTCTCCGGCGCCGGCACCCCGGTGACACCGGCAGCCGTGGGGGTTGCCTTCAACAGGATCTGGGACCTGGCCGGGCTGTCACGGGCCGCCCAGGGCAAACGACCGCGGCCCTATGACTTCCGGCATCACTTCGCTTACACGAACATCGAACGATGGATGGCCGAGGGCATCGACGTGAACTCAATGCTGCCGTACCTGGCCCGTTACATGGGCCACGCTTCACTGGATAGCCCCTACTACTACATTCACACATCCCCGGACTTCATGAACGCCTACGCCGGGATAGCCCGTGAAGGCCAGTGCCTGCTGCCAGAGGTGGGATTTGAATGAAACGCGACAAGAACGCGCTCCCGAACTTCTTCGGATACGCCAGAACCTACTTAAACGACTACATGTCCAAAGTCAGGGCAATGTCCCCGAAAACCATCGAAGCCTACAGGATCTCTCTGGAATGCTATGTCGGCTATCTCGTTGCCGAAAAGGGCATCCAACGCAAGGACATCAGCTTCGATCATTTCGAAAGAGAGTTCCTCAAAGGATGGCTCGCCTGGATGCAGGAGACAAAGAGATATCAGCCCAGGACCGTGAACCTGCGTCTGACTACTATCAAGGCGTTCCTGGCATACGTCTCTCAGGAAGATCTCGTCTTGGTTGCGCTTCATGAAGCTGCCAAGACGTTGAAGGCACCACGCCAACCGAGAAAGCCCATCGAGTACCTTGAAGAAAAGGAAACAAAGGCGATCCTTGCCGCTTTTGACGGCTCAAGCATGAAATCCCGTAGGAACCGCATGCTGCTGATACTCCTCTATGACACCGGTGCGCGCGTCAGCGAGATCACCGCCCTCACGCTCGGGAACCTGGCCCTGACGAAACCGGCCCACCTGACGCTCACCGGAAAAAGGGACGTCGCTATTCGTCGTCGGGAAACTTAGCGCCAACCGCTGTTCCGCTGCAGGTCAGACCCCATCCCGCCGGCGCCTTCGATGCGACGACGGACGCACCGTCGGGCGGTAACTACCTGATTGTGGGCGGTAACGGTCACCCGGTAGGCCGTGAACATCACACCCGGGCGCAGGTGGACGACCTGCAGCGGTGGGCGGTGCAGCACTTCCCCGGCGGGGAGCTCTCCCACAGCTGGTCCGCGCAGGACTACGAACCTGCCGGCGCCGTGCCTTACGTGGGGGCTGTTCCGTGGAGCGGCAATGTGCACACGGCCACGGGTTACAACAAGTGGGGCATGACCAACGGCGTCGCGGCCGCCCTAGCACTGTCGGCGGACATTCTCGGGGGCGACAGCTCGTGGGCCAGAATCCTGTTCAGGACGCGGATCAGTGCCCACGACGCAGCATCGACGGTGCAGGCCAACAACGAAGTTGCCGTTGAGATGATCAGCGGGTGGCTGGGTGGCCTGGCGCGTACCCGCAGCGTGAACCCGCCCGAAGGCCAGGGTGTGGTGGTGCGGGACAACGGTCGGCCCGTGGGCCTGTGCACGGTCCAGGGGAAATCGCACAAGGTTTCCGTAATCTGCCCTCATCTGGGCGGAGTGCTGGGCTGGAACGACGCCGAACAGTCCTGGGACTGCCCGCTCCACGGCTCCCGCTTCACCGCTGACGGGCAGATACTTGAGGGCCCCGCCACACGGGAACTGGGCCACCCCGTGTTATGCGTCGCAGTGTTTGGCGGTGTGGGCGTCTTTGGGCGTGACGAGAAGGGTTTTTTGCCGCGGGGTCTTGATTTAGTGTCGTCGGCGGCG
>NZ_JAXCID010000023.1:0-64539 GCF_035985125.1 Arthrobacter sp. CG_A4
ACCCCGGCCGCACCGGCGGCCAACCTGGAAACCCCTACCCGGGGTGGGGCCAAAACAAGCGACTAACCCGGGGCCAAATCAACTTGCTATTCCCACCGCCCCAAGGGACATGCCCCGCGGCGAGGGCAGCGGGTGGGCATAGTGTCATTATGCCCAGTCCCGGGTGCGAAAAATGGGCATGTCCCGCTGGACTGGACACCGCCCCAAGGGACATGCCCCGCGGCGAGGCCGGCGGGTGGGCATAGTGTCATTATGCCCAGTCCCGGGTGCGAAAAATGGGCATGTCCCCCGCGCGCGAATACGTCCAGGCGCTGCCTGAGCCCCCGGCGAACCAAGGAAAATGCCCGCTAGCGCACGTATCTCAGGGTCACCAGCTGGAAGGGCCGGAGGGCCAGTTCCGCGGAATCGCGGCCTGCTGCCACGCCCGGTGACGCCACCGGCCGCTCCAGGAGGTCCACGGTGTGGACGCCAGCGACGTCGAAGTTGGCCGTCACAAGTCCCGTGGACCGCTCCCCCAGTGACTCGTACACGCGCACCACCACATCCCCCGAACCGTCTTCAGCAAGCTTGACGGCCTCGATGACCAAGGCCTGGTTGGACACGGTGAACAACGGCTCCACCCCATGGGCACCCTTGAACAACCGCGGCGCCAGGTTGGTGCGGTAGCCCTCCTCGACGGCCCCGGCGATGCTGGCACCGGGCCTGATCGTCACGTTCAGTTCATGCCGGCCGTGGTCCGCTCCCGGGTCCGGGAACTTGGGGGCGCGCAGCAGCGAGAGCCGCACGGTGGTGGTGGTTCCGCCGTCGTCCTCCCGGATGTTCCGGGTGACGTCGTGGCCGTAGGTGGAAGAATTGGAAACCGCCACCCCGTAGCCGGGTTCGGCGACATGGATCCACCGGTGCGCGCAGATCTCGAACTTCGCCGCCTCCCAGGAGGTATTGACGTGGGTCGGGCGGAACACATGCCCGAACTGGGTCTCCGAGGCCGAGCGGTCTGCCCGGACGTCGAGTGCAAAGCCGAGCTTCAGCAGCTTCTCGCTTTCCTGCCAGTCCACGGCCGTGGAAATGGACAGCGACTCCGAGCCCGCCTCGAGCGAGATCCGCTGCGTTATCGCCGAGGAGCCGGACAGCCGCTCCACCACAACGACGGCGTCACGGCCACCGCGTTCCAGCGTCACCGAGCGGGCCTCCGTCAGCGGGACCACGTTGCGGCGATAGAAGGCATCGATGTCCCAGGCATCCCATTCGTTGGGAGTGTCCCGGTGAAGTTCGAGGAGATTGCCGACCTGCCCGGGCGCCATCGCCTCGCGCCCGCTGGCGTAGTCCATCAGGGACATGAGCAGCCCATCCGCATTAACGACGGCGCGGATGATGCCGTTGTCCAGGATGTAGCCGCCCCCGGACTCGGTGACCAGCACGGGGTGCTCCGCCCGGACCGGCTCGGCGGCGGCGAGGGCGGGGACACCCTGGCGCGCGTGCGGAGCGGCGTTGAGCAGGAACTCCCGCTCGCCGCTGCCGAGCACCGCCGTGGCCGCATCCGCGATGATCGCCTCCAGCTGCTTCCCGACGGCGGCGTAGTTCCGTTCGGCGTCCTGGTGCACCCAGGCGATGGAGCTGCCGGGAAGAATGTCATGGAACTGCTGCAGCAGGACCAGTCGCCACAGGCGCTTGAGTTCGGCCGCCGGATAGCTGTAGCCGCGGCGTACCGCGGCCGTGGCGCACCAGAGTTCCGCCTCCCGCAGCAGGTGCTCGCTACGCCGGTTGCCCAGCTTGGTCTTGGCCTGGCTGGTGTAGGTGCCGCGGTGCAGCTCCAGGTACATTTCGCCGACCCAGACGGGAAGCGACGCGGATTCGGCCTCGGCCCGGTCGAAGAAGCTCGCGGCCGATCCGAGCCGGACCTTCGGGGATCCCTCAAGGTCCGCCGTGCGGCGCGCCGCCGCGAGCATCTCGCGGGTGGGACCGCCGCCGCCGTCGCCGTAACCGAACGGGACCAGCGACGTGGTGCCACGGCCATGGTCCCGGTAGTTCCGCTCGGCATGGGCGAGCTCCCGGCCGCTCAGCTCCGAGTTGTAGGTGTCCACCGGCGGGAAGTGCGTGAACAGCCGCGTGCCGTCGATTCCTTCCCAGTTGAAGGTGTGGTGCGGCATCTTGTTGATCTGGTTCCAGGAGATCTTCTGAGTCAGGAACCAGTCACTGCCGGCGGCCTTAACGATCTGCGGCATGGCAGCGGAGTACCCGAAGGAATCGGGAAGCCAGGCTTCCCGGCATTCCACGCCGAATTCGTCGAGGAAGAAGCTCTTGCCCTCCAGAAACTGGCGGGCCATCGCCTCCCCGCCGGGCATGTTGGTATCGGATTCGACCCACATGCCGCCCACCGGGACGAACTGGCCGGTCTTGACCTTGTCGCGGATCCGCCCGAACAGCTCCGGATACAGCTCCTTGATCCAGGCAAGCTGCTGGGCCGAGGAGCACGAAAACACGAAGTCGGGCTCCTCGTCCATCAGCGCGATGACGTTCGAGAAGGTCCGGGCGCATTTGCGGATGGTTTCCCGGACAGGCCACAGCCAGGCGGAGTCGATGTGCGCGTGGCCGGTGGCGTGAAGCTGATGGGCCGAGGCATAGGCCGGCCGGGACAGGACAGCGGTGAGAGCGTCCCGGCCAGCGGCTGCGGTTCCGGGCACATCGTCGGGATCCAGGATGTCCAGCATTCGCTCCAGCGCCCGCAGGATCTCGTGACGGCGGGGCAGGTCCATCGGCAGTTCGTGCATCAGCCCGCTGAGCGTCCAGATGTCCTGCCGCAGCTCCCACACGGTCTGGTTGAACTCCGCGATGACGATCCTGCCCAGCCGGTATTTCGGATCGCTGCCCGCAGTTGCCTTGTCACCGTAAGGGGTTGCCGCGAAGGTCCATCCCTGCGAGAGGTCGGGGTTCGCCGCGGCTTCGACGTAAAAATCGACGGACACGCCGCTGCCCAGCAGCTTGAGCGGGATGTACTGGTTCCGTGGGGAGATGGCCTTGATGATGGTTCCGTCGGGCCGCCAGGCGATTCCTTCGCACTGGAACCCTGGCAGGTCCGTGCCAAAGCCGAGGTCCACCACGATTTCCACCGAGGTGTCCGCCGCAGCCCCCCAGGCGGCCGGAACTTCGCCCTGCAGCCTCAGCCACTTAGTGCTCCAGGGCCTCCCCCAGGCGGCACCGTGCTCCTGCGGGGTGAACTCTTGCCGGAGTGCTTCCATGACCGGCACCGGCTCATCGGGGACGTCCCAGCTGCTCAAAGCCAGCGACACACTGCGCGGGTAGACCGCTGGGACAATGCGTTCACGCACGAAGCGGTCCAGCCGGACTTCCGTGAGACGGCGGTCGTCGTGCAATGTGATCCTCTTAGCGCTGGCGTGGATGTCGCTGAGTCGCATCCAATTGATGGATAAAACTTACTCCGCCGGGAGCCAGCGACCAAGCGCCGAGCCGAGTGTGACTGTCAGCCCGCCACGGGCGCGGGGACGGACACGCGGCCCTGCCCGGCGTAGACGTTCAGCGAGGTGCCGCGGCTGAACCCCGCCAGGGTCATTCCGCTGGCCTCCGCCAATTCGACCGCCAGGCTCGACGGCGCGCTTACAGCCGTCAGTACCGGGATGCCGGCCAGCGCGGCCTTCTGGACCAGTTCGAACGAGGCCCGTCCGGATACCTGCAGCACGGTTCCGCTCAGGGGCAGCATGCCTTCGCGCAGGGCCCAGCCCACCACTTTGTCCACGGCATTGTGACGGCCGACGTCTTCGCGCAGGCAGAGTAGTTCAGCGGAGCCGTCGTCGGCGATCCGGAACAGCCCGGCAGCATGAACGCCGCCGGTGACGTCGAAAACGGCCTGGGCCTCCCGCAGCAACCCCGGCAGCGAGGCGAGCGTTGTCACCGGCACCGTGAGCGGGTCCTCGGCAGGGCTGAAATGCGAGGACTTATGCACGGCGTCGATCGAATCCGTGCCGCAGATCCCGCAGGAACTGGACGTGAAGATGTTCCGTCCCGTGTCGGGCCGCACCACGTCGGGCCGCAACTGGGCTTCCACAACATTGAATGTCTGGACACCGCTTTCGTCTTCGCCCGCGCAAAACCGCAGGGAGACGAGCTGCTCAGGGCTCCAGATGACACCCTCGGAGACCAAAAAACCGGCTACGAGGTCAAAGTCATTGCCCGGGGTGCGCATCGTGACGGAGAAAGACAGGCTGCCGATCCGGATTTCCAGCGGCTCTTCGACGGCGAGGACGTCCTCGCGGTGGCGGACCGGGAACTCGAGGGCCCCGCGGGATCCGTCCAGAACAAATTTATGCACCTTGCGGCGCTGCGTGACGCGGCCCATCAGGTAATCCTCACCAACATAGTTCCATCATTGCAAGCGCGCGGCCGGGTGGCCAGCGCGGGGAGTTCGGGCGCGGCCGGCTACCCAAGCAGGGCGCTCCAGTCCACCGGCCCATTGGTACCGGCAGACTTCCGGATAGTCCGTTTCGGGGCGGACTTCGGTTTCGCCCCGTCAGCCGCCGGCTCCGGTATGGGGCCACCCCACGGCAGCGCGAAGGCCGGGACCGGCTCCCCCAGTTGTACGCCGTGGGGCGGAACCACCAGCACGCCGTCGGCGGCGGCCAGACCCCGCATCATCCCCGGAGCCGTGTGCCGAGCCGGCGACGCCATGCCGTAGAGCAAGCGGAACGGCATCAGCCGGGTACGGCCTGGATCCGGTTCGATCATCGAACCGCACGGCACCTGGCCGACGGGCGGTAGCTTCCGGTGCCCCAGCGCTGCCAGGAGCGGGGCGCCGATAGTAGCAAGCGCCATCATGGCCGCGAGCGGATTCCCCGGCAGGCCGAGAATGAAGCGGCCGTCCGGCAGCTCGGCCAGCACGGCCGGGTGGCCGGGGCGCATCGCGATGCCGTCGATCAGCAGCCGCCCCCCGAGCTCGGCGACCGAGCGCCTGAGATGGTCGGTTCCGGAGCGGCCCGTCCCGCCCGTGGTGATAACGACGTCGGCGGGCAGGGTCTCCGCCGCAGGCGCAGCGTCCGCTCCGGGGGCAGTGGCTGCCCCATTGGTAGCGGCCCCGCCGGTACCGGCCGGTTCGATGTCCTCAAGGGCGCTGAGCCATTCGGCGTAGCTGTCCCCGATCTTCGACTCGTCGGTGCAGATCCCGCCGAGCATCTCCACGACGCCGGCCAGTTGCGGGCCGAAGGTGTCGCGCACTTCCCCCGGCCCTGGAAGGCCCGATGCCATGACCTCGGAGCCGGTGAATAAAAGCCGGACCACGGCTTTGCCGAGCACGGGCAAAGTGTCGTGGCCGGCAAGTGCGGCGAGGGCCAGGTGGGCGGGGTTAAGGATGGTGCCGCCCGCGATGAGCAGGTCTCCGGCGGACGCTTCCTCGGCGGCCCTGCGGATGTGTTCGCCGTTTCGCGGTTCACCGGGCTTGGCGGCGCCGCCGGCCTGCAGCACCGGGAGTCCGTCCTCGTCCGTGCCGAGACTGCCGCTTTCGCTGCGCAGCACGGCCTTCGCGCCGGCCGGGATGAGCCCGCCGGTGACGATGGGGCTTGCCTGGTGCGGAGCCAGCCGGTGGCCGGGTTCCGCCAGGATCCAGGGCCCGCTGCCGTTGACGGCCCAGCCGTCCATCGCCGAGGAGGCATAGTGCGGCATGTCGTGGAGCGCTGCCACGTCCCCTGCCAGGGTGCGGCCCAGGGCGTAGCGAAGCGGCACGGGAGCGGCCGGAATGGGCGCCGCGCAGTCGAAGGCGAGCTGCCGGGCTTCCTGCCAGGTGTGGACGAGGTGCCGGCGCGGCGTACTCGGTCCGGGCGTCTCCGGTCCGGGCGTCTCCGGTCCGGGCGTCTCCGGTCCGGGCGTCTCCGGTCCGGGCGTCTCCGGTCCGGCGGTGTGGTCCGGGGTGTGGTCGTCCCCGGCGGGCGCCGCGCTGCCGTGCGGGGGTGCGGTCGTCATGCCCCGGAGGCTTCACTGGCCTGGTAGTCCTTGGCAAGCTTCCGGGCCACTGCCATGGCGGCCTGCATGGAAGCCGCATCGCTGGCCTGGCCCGAGCCGGCGGCCAGCCCGGCGGCAAAGCCGGCAATGAAGGTGGTCAGCGGGGCTGCGGGGCGCACGATCGAGTGTGCCGCAACGCCCGCGAGGGCCAGGACCTCGTTGATGTCGACCTCGACGTCCTCCAGTTCCAGGGCCTGTTGCAGGGCACGGCACCAGTCTTCCAGCGTTTCATCCTGGGTCTTCACCGTTTGCCTCCAAGGTCGGGGTCAGCTGCGAGGTTCCGGACCGGTTGCCCGGCTGGTGGCCGTGGATCAGTCCGGATACCCCAAGTGCGGAGGCATCGTCCCACGTGTCCACGTCGTCCGTGGCCCCGGAGGGGACAGTCACTTCCCGCACATCAAGACTAGCAAGAAGGCCGGATACCGAAGCGTTTATGAGCATGCCACGGCGTTCAGCTTCATCGACGCTTCTTTGTAGCGCAGTTGTGCCATATAGGCCGACGAGAGGTTGTCTCCGCCCGTCAGCAACCGCCATATAGCCGTCCCCAGGTGGCCCAGCCTCCGGCAAGGGCTGGCCGGAGGGGCTGCTGGTTCCGGCGGCCTCGAGGAGCACTCGCAGGGCGGCATCCACCCGCGGCATGTCGCAGGCCAGGACGAGGGTCAGCGGCGGGGCGACGCCCCCGGACCCCGCGCGGTGGCGTTGGAGCGCGGAGAGCCCGGCCGCAATGGCGGCAGCAGGACCAGCGAACGGCGGATCCTCGCGGCAGCTCAGCACGCCGCCGGGAAGTGTGCCAGGGTCCGGACCGACAACGACGACCGTTCCGGCGCCGCGTGCGGCCTGCAGCGCACCCTCCAGGAGGGTAGCGCCGTCGTACACCAGGCTGGCTTTGGCCACGCCTCCCAGGCGGGAGGACCGGCCGCCGGCGAGAATGACAGCAGCAAATTCCACCAGTCAAGCGTAGCGCGGGACGTGCGGGTCCGGGTGCGCCGTGCGCGGCGGACCGCTCAGGCAGCAGATTCCGGCAACAGGAACGGATCCCAGGCCGGCGTCGGCTTTTCCAGTTCCTTGATCTGCCAGATCGCGCCCTTCGGCGGCCCCGGGACGAAGCTGAGTTTCCAGCCCATCTCGGCCGGTGTGTGGTTACCCTTGGCGTTGTTGCAGCGCAGGCAGGCGGCGACGAGGTTTTCCCACGAGTCCGCTCCGCCCCTGGACTTGGGGTGGACATGGTCTATGGTGTGGGCTGCTTTGCCACAATAGGCGCAGCGCTGAAAATCCCGGCGGAGCACGCCGCGGCGGCTGACCGCCGTCCTGGTGTTGTACCGGGGCCTGATGTAGCGATTCAGCAGAATCACCGACGGCCGGCCTAGGATGTCGGTTGGCCCGACGACGGGATCGTCGCCTTCGGCCACGACGCTGGCCTTCCCAGTCAGCACAAGAACCAGCGCCCGGCGGAAAGTGACTACCGCCAGCGGTTCATATCCAGCATTCAGAACGAGAGTGCGCATCCGCATACCTCTTAACGGCCGCACCCGCCAGGGGCACAAGGGCCGGCTGCCCTGTGCATGGTCGGGCTATGGATCGACACCACAAGAGTAAACACGCGAGTGCCGGATCACCGAATTTCCATAGCCGGTGCTCACCCGTGTCGGCTGAAATTCATGCTCCGGCAACGCAAAGGACCCCTGCCGGGAGGGCAGGGGTCCTTTGGTGTCGCTGGAAGGGGTTGTCTTAGCCGCCGACGCGGATGAAGACCGGGCCGGAGCCGACGTTGACGCTTTGCAGAGAGGTGGTTCCGCCATTCCAGCCGCCGTGGACGGCCTTGCCGCCGCCGACGTAGACAGCGATATGCGCCACACCCGCGCCGCCGTTCTGGTAGTAGGCGAGATCGCCCGGCTGTGCCTCAGCGGCGCTCACCGTGCGGCCGAGGGACAGGTACCCTGCCGGCCAGCCGTGGTAGTTGATGCCGGCGGCAGCCAGTGAGTTCGTGACCAGCCTGGTGCAGTCCTGCCCGACGCCGAGCTGGGCGTAGGCAGCGGACGCGATGGTGGAACCCATGCCGCTGGCAACGCCGGCCGCAGCCGGTGCGGAAGCCGGTGCAGCGGCGACGGTGTTAGTGCCGACGGTCTTGACAGTGGCGGTCTTGGTCGCGGCGGTGCTGGTGCTGGCGGCCCGGGTGGCGGTCGGAGTTTCCTGGACCTTGACGACGGGCTTAGGGGCCTCGATAACCGGAGCGGCAGTGGTCGTGACGGCCGGCTTCTCGTAGGAGATCGCAATCGTGGAAGCAGCCGAGATGGCTGCCGGAGCTGCCGACTGGACTTCGAGCGTGGAAGCGGAGGTGGATTCGCGCTGAACGTTGGTCTCAGCAGCGTTGGCTGCAATACCGCTGGTCAGAACCAGACCGGAAGCGGCAGCGATAACTGCAGCCTGGCGGCCCATGCCTCCGGCATTGTGGCCGACAGTCTTGGCAATGACGGCCAGCGAGTTGGTCTTGGTGACCTCGGCGCGGTGGCGTGCGTTTGCACTAGTAGTCATTAAGTTCTCTCTTTCGTGATCCTTGGACTGCGCTTTTCAGGCGCAATCTGAGGACGCTCCGGCATCTTGGGGGTACGCCGGATCGCCCCGAATGGGTTACTTAGCGAAGGGTGTACTGCGAAGATGCGCCAAAAACGGCCACGGAATGCAGGTGCGTAGATTGCAGTCCGGAATCAGCAGAGGTTGAGCCGGCGGTGTGGGATCCGTTGCGGGCGCCGGCAAGGGCAGCACGATAGGTGGATTCCGGCGGGCTCGTAAGAGATGCACAAGCGCTGTAAAGCGCAGCATTGCGGCGTGAAGACACGAAAAGAAGCCTCTCCCAATGCCTGCGAGGTGAGCTGTCGGATTCGGATGGGAGTCACCCGGCCGCGCTGCTTCCTGGGAAGCTTTGCGACTTAACCCCAAGGTCTTCTTGCGAAGACCAAAATTGGTTCCCCCGCCCCTGCCAGACGATGTCATGCGGACGGACCTTGAGCGGTGGCAGAGCTAGGCAATCCACTCAAGAGCGCCAACTTCGGAAAAGTTGGCGTACCTCATACGGTACAGCAATTGGGGTTCAATGTCACATTCAGATCACGGCGCGTCACAGAAATGCGAGAGTGACCCATCGGCTTGGCTAGAGCCAGCCGGTGGGGTCGACAACTTCTCCGTTAACCATGACCTCGAAGTGGAGGTGGCAGCCGGTGGAGGCCCCGGTGGTCCCGGCCATCGCCACGGCATCGCCGCGGGAGACCTGCTGCCCGACGCGGACGCTCGAGGAGCTGAGGTGGTTGTAGGTGGTCTCCAGTCCGTTGCCGTGGTCGATCACCACGCGGTTTCCGCCACCGTAAGGGTGCCATCCGGCAAACGTCACGGTGCCACTTGCGGCGGCGTTGACTGCTGTTCCGCACTGGGCCGCGAAGTCCTGACCGCGGTGGAACTCGCCGGAACCGCCGGTAATGGGGCTGACACGCAGCCCGAAGGGCGACACGGAATCCATCCGCTCCAGCGGTGCACCAAGGCTTCCCGAAGACGCAGCACGCGTGATGGCGCCAGCGGCTTGGGCGCTCAGTAACTGCTTAAGCTTCCCGTCCGGATCGCCCTGCGTGGTGACGGCACTGCGGTTAAATTCAATCTTGGCGGCGGCAGGCGCAGTGACATCCGGCTGTGCCGCGGCGGAGGCCTCGGCAGAGGCTGAACTGACGGGCGGGCCGGCGTTGGTGACCGCGACCGGACCGGTCGCGGGGACGGTAACCGTCAGGACCAGACCTGTGGCGGCCAAGGCAATACCGGCCTTCTGCCCAACGCCGCTGGCGGCGGCGAAGTCGGTGACCTGCCGGAACGGGCTGCGCCGGCCCCGGCGTTCATCGCGGTGCGCGTCGCGCGGACGGTCGGCCAATGCGGCGACGGCCGGACGTGGCTCCGGGGCGGGACCGGCCGCACGACGGCGGCCCCTGGCGGTCTGGGTGGTCAAAAAGTAGTTCCTCTCTGGAGAGCCTGCGGAGTTAGCTGTCGGATTCGGGTCAGAGATCTAAGACCCGGTCCGCCGTAAGCAAGCACCCAGACACAAAGAGGTCCAATAAAGTCCCTCACTGGAGTGTGCTTGCCGCTGGCGGACTTCACCCCAAGGCTGTGTTGAAACAGCCGGAAGTGGTTCCCCCGCCCCTGCCAGAAGGTGACTCTGTTACTGATCCGCTGGCAGAGCTCGGCTTCGAATCAGATAACGCTTTGGTATCGGTACTGGTCATCAACTATAGGCGATGAAGCCGCCCAGTGATAAATCCGTTATCGGCGGTTGTGCATAACTCGTGGGTCATCCCACGAGTTATGACCCGGAGATGTGACCCGGGAGGTGTCAGCCGACGGTAACAAAAACGTGGGCAGCGACCTCGGGCGGCAACTCAAGGGCACCTTCGATCTCCGGCACCCGGACCGAGATGTATTCCCCGACGCGTTCCAGCGAAACCCGGGCACCGGGACGGATCCCTCCCTCGTCGAGCTGGACCAGCAGTTCCGGCTCCACCTGGATGGGCTCGGCAAGCCGGTCGACCGTAATCCGGGAACCGGCCCCGTAGCCGGCCATAGCCTCAAGCAGGTTCACGACGCCGTCCGCGTGCGGCAGGGACGGCGGACCCCCGAGGTCAGCGAGGCCAGGAATCGGGTTGCCGTAAGGGGAAACGGTCGGGTGGTTGAGCAGTTCAAAGATCCGCCGCTCCACGCGCTCGCTCATCACGTGTTCCCAGCGGCAGGCTTCCTCGTGGACGTAGGCCCAGTCGAGGCCTATCACGTCCGCCAGCAGGCGCTCGGCGAGACGGTGCTTGCGCATAACGCCAATGGCGCGTTTCCGGCCGGTTTCGGTCAGCTCGAGGTGCCGGTCGCCGGAGACAACTACCAGCCCATCACGTTCCATCCGTCCGATGGTCTGGGAAACTGTGGGGCCGGAGTGGCGGAGTCGCTCCGCGATGCGGGCGCGGAGGGCGATGATGTTTTCCTCTTCAAGCTCCAGGATGGTCCGAAGATACATCTCCGTGGTATCGATCAGATCCGTCATTCAGCTCAGCTCCTCGAGCGCCGTCCTTGCGTCATTTCCCGCCGTACCGCGTGCGGGATGAGCCCTGGCGAGCTCGGCCGTACGCTCGCAGGACAGCCTAGCCTATTTTGAGTTTGTCCGGATAATCTCCCGGAACGGTTCGATGACCGGACTATGACGGACTCCTTTCCCGCCAGCCCTCCGCAGTCAGGCAGAATGAAAAGTAGGCTCCCTCGCACCCAGCACGCCGGGCCACCTCCGGAGCCACACTTTGTAGCAGTCGAAAATTGGAGCCACGTGAGCGACACCAGCATCACTATCCCCGCAAACCTCCTTCCCCAGGACGGCCGGTTCGGCGCCGGACCGTCAAAGGTCCGACCGGAACAGATGGAAGCCCTCGCCTCATCGGCGATGCTGCTGGGTACATCCCACCGCCAGGCACCGGTCAAGAACCTCGTAGGCTCGGTCCGTCACGGTCTCAGCCGGTTCTTCCGTGCCCCCGAAGGCTATGAGGTGGTCCTCGGGGTCGGCGGTTCCACGGCGTTCTGGGACATAGCCAGCTTCGGCCTTGTGGAGAATAAGGCCCAGCACCTGTCTTTCGGCGAGTTCGGCTCGAAGTTCGCCGCGGCCACGAACAAGGCTCCGTTCCTTGCTGAATCCTCCATCATCGAGTCCGAGCCCGGTACTCGCCCGGAGGCCACGGCGGAGGCCGGGGTTGACGTGTACGCGTGGCCGCAGAACGAGACCTCCACCGGCGTTGCCGCCCCGGTCCAGCGCGTGGCCGGTTCCGATGAGGGTTCCCTCGTGCTGGTCGATGCCACGTCCGCGGCCGGCGGCCTGGCCGTGGATGTAGCCGAGGCTGATGTTTACTACTTCGCTCCGCAGAAGAACTTCGCATCCGACGGCGGCCTGTGGCTTGGTCTGTTTTCCCCGGCGGCGCTGGAGCGTGCGGCCCGGGTCAAGGCCAGCGGCCGCTGGATTCCGGACTTCCTGGATCTTCAGACGGCGATCGATAACTCACGGCTGAACCAGACGTACAACACCCCGGCGCTGGCCACCCTAGTCACACTGGACGCCCAGGTGCAGTGGCTCAATGCCAGCGGCGGGCTCGACTTCGCCTCGGCCCGGACTGCGGATTCGGCCGGGCGCATCTACCGCTGGGCCGAGGCCTCCGGCTATGCCACACCGTTCGTGGCTAAGGCCGAGGACCGCTCCAACGTCATCGCCACGATCGACTTCGACGACTCGATCGACGCCGCGGCAATCGCCACGGTGCTCCGCTCCAACGGCATCGTGGACACCGAGCCGTACCGCAAGCTGGGCCGCAACCAGCTGCGTATTGCCACGTTCGTGGCAATCGAGCCGGACGATGTGTCGGCGCTGCTCGAATGCATCGACCACGTCGTGGGGGAGCTCACGAAGTAGTCCGTCTGCGCGGCCGACCGCCGAAAGCAGAATGCAGAATGCAGAATGCAGAATGCAGAATGCAGAATGCAGAATGCGGAATGCAGAATGCAGAATGCAGAATGCAGAATGCAGAATGCAGAATGCAGAATGCGGAATGCAGAATGCAGGCTGCTGACCGCCGGCTGCGTCAGCGATCGACGGCGTCGTCCGGGTTTGCCGTCTGGCCGGCGTCGTCCGGGTTTGCTGCCTGGCCGGCGCCGTCCGCGTTGCCGCCGGCACCGCCGGCACCGAGGCCGGATTCGACGTGGAAGTATCGTAGCCCTCGGGCCCTGCGGTCGAAACGGATCCGCAGCCGCCTGGCCCGGATGATCCATAGCAGCCCAATCAGCGCGGCGATCAGGCCCGAAGCGGCCGCTACGCTCATGGACCAGCGGGGGCCGGCGACGTTGGCGACCCAGCCCACCAGCGGCGCCCCGATCGGTGTGCCGCCCATGAAGATCGCCATGTAGAGCGCCATCACCCGGCCGCGCATCACCGGGTCCGTGGTCGTCTGGACGTAGCTGTTTGCGCTTGTCATCATCGTGATCGCGAAAAGGCCCACGGGGACCAGCGCGGCGCCGAACCAGAAGTAGTCCGGTGCCAGCGCCGCGATGCCCGCGGTCACACCGAAGGCCCCGGCGGCCCCGAAAATGAGCCTCAGCCGGGGCTTCTGCCGGCCGGCCGCCAGCAGCGCGCCGGTCACGGAGCCGATGGCCATGATCGAGTTCATCAGCCCGAAGGCGCCGGCGTCGAGGCCGAATTCCGTACCGACCATGGCCGCGATGAACAGCACGAAGTTCAGCCCCAGGGTTCCCACGATAAAGATCGCCACGAGAACCACCACAATGTCCGGCCGGTACCGTACATAGCGAAGCCCTTCCCGGATCCGGCCCTTGCCCGCGGCCGCCTTCGGAAGCTGGCGGAGCGAGGCCGCTGGAATCTTCCACAGGCTCAGCAGCAGCGCCACAAAGGTGAGGGTGTTGATCAGGAAAACCCAGCCGGGGCCGACAGCCACCGTCAGGATTCCGGCTACCGCGGGGCCGATCATCCTGGCTACGTTGAAGGATGCACTGTTGAGGGCCACCGCGTTGGGCAGGTAGTCGTCGCGGACCAGCTCAGAGACGAAGGTCTGGCGCACCGGGGCATCGAGGGCGGACACGACGCCCAGCAGCAGGGCAAAGCCGTAGACGTGCCAGAGCTGCGCGGCGCCGATGACCACCAGGATGCCCAGGCCCGCGCTGAGCAGCGCCATCACGGACTGCGTTGCGACCAGCAGCCGTTTGCGGTTGAAGCGGTCCGCCACGAGCCCCGCCACCGGAGCCAGGAAAAGCTGGGGTCCGAGCTGCAGCGACATCGTGATGCCCATGGCGCCCGCGTCGTGCTCGGTCAGGTGGTCAAAGACCAGCCAGTCCTGGGCCGTGCGCTGCATCCACGTGCCGATGTTGGAGACGACCGCCCCGATGAACCAGATCCGGTAGTTCAGGACGTGCAGGGACTTGAAGGTGGACGTCATGCCCGGCCCCCGCAGTCCATTTCCCCAGCCGGTTCCAACCCTTAGTCGGGCTCGTCGGAGGCTGCTTCGCCGGATGCATCTTCGTTTGAGGCTTCATCGTCGTCCACATCAGCGTCGTCGTCGTCCACGTCGTCGGCGTCGTATTCGTCATCGGCGCCGTCGGCGTTGCCGTCCGCGTCGTCAGAGTCGTCTTCGGGGGTAGTGCCGTCTTCCGCGGAGTCGTCCTCTGCCGGGTCAGCCCCTGCTGAGGCGTCGTCAGTGCCGGGCTCAGCAGCACCCTGGTCCCGGGTCTCGGCACCGGCGGCCGGGGCCTCGTCCCCCTGTTCGTCCCCGGGGCGGACGCGTTCGGCCCACGGGACCCACTCGGGCGCCAGGATGGCATCCTCGGAGGGCAGCAGGCCCAATTCATCGACCGTGACGACCTTGGACCGCGAGTTGCGGGTGAGTACTGCGTACCACTGCCAGCCCCCGTAGCCGGCCAGCTTGGATTCGAAGAGGTGCGTGACCAGGCGGTCACCCTCGCTCTTGGCGCCCAGGTGCCGGCCGATCTGCCCGGCCGGGGCGATGCCCTCAACAGCGGTGCGGGCGACGTCGACGGCGGCGGCCAGGACGGCGTCGGCCTTGCCAGTGCGCCAGACGGGAACCCCAGCGCGGGGCTTGGCTGCGGCGGTCTTGGCTCCGGCTGTGCCGGGGGCCACGGGCGCGTTCTGTTCAGGTTCCGGAGTCATCGGGAGCCCTATACGTCCAGCTCGTCGGCAACCTTACGCAGGGCGACGGCGATCGCCTTACCCTTGTTGCCTTCCGGGTATTTTCCGGCGGAGAGAGTCCCGGACAGGTTATCCAGGACGGAGACGAGGTCCTGCACCAGCGGCGCGAGATCGCTGGCGCTGGGCCGCTTGGCTTTGGCGATGGACGGTGTTTTGTCGAGCACCCGCAGGCCCAGCGCCTGGGCGCCCTTGCGTCCGTCGGCCACACCGAACTCGACGCGGGCGCCGGCCTTCAGCTCCGTTACGCCCTCGGGCAGTGCGGACTTGGGCAGGAAAACTTCCTGGCCGTCCTCGCCCGCGAGGAAACCGAAGCCCTTTTCCTTGTCATACCACTTGACCTTGCCGGTAGGCACGTAATCAACCTTCTTCGTTCTGCTGGGGACACGGCCGGCAGCCACCGCATCCGTATGGATATGCGGGTTCAGGGTGTGACGGCCTGGACCATGTTGGTCTGTTCCCCCAAGGTTATCCTGCCCGACCCGGTTTGCGGCGTTGGGGCACGGGCTGGCCCGGGCTGTTAGCGTTACTCCCATGACACCACTGCGCGTCCGGCGACCCCTGCTGATCATGGCGGCGGCCGTCGCCGTGCTGTCCCTGGTTGCTGTAGGGGTTGTCATGGCCATGGCGTTCAGTAACGCTGTCGCCCCCGCCTGGATCACCTCCACCGCCCTCTACGGGCTGCCGCTGGCTTTCCTGCTGATGCTCTTCCTCGTGATCGACAGGGTCGCGGCCCGGCGCCGGACGCACGGACCCGGCGAAAGGTAACGTTGGTCTGATGTCCCTTATCCGCGCGCTCAGCAAGGAACTCCAGGCACGCAGCGACAACTCGTTGCGGGCCTTGTTCTCCGCGCGGCCGGACCTCATCTCCCCCGGTGTCCCGGACTTCGCCGCGCTAGCCGCACGCGCGAGCGGCCGCGTGAGCGTGCAGCGCGCGCTCGAGCGGCTCAACCGCCCCGAGATGCAGGTGCTGGAAACCCTGCACCTGTGCACCAACACGGACACCGGACACAGCGCCTCCGCTGCGATGCTGAAGAAGCTGATCAACGGGTCCACGCTCGCCGCCATCGAACGGCTCCTACATTCGCTTCAGGACCTGGCCCTCGTCCACCGGGCCGAACCTCCGCACGGGACCTCGCCCGTCGCCGCAAAGCAGCGGCACTACCTGCCAGTGGGCAGCCTGAAGGACGTCATCGGGATCTACCCGGCCGGGCTGGGGCGCAGCTACACCGAGCTGGTCCGGCTCCAGCCGGCGTTCGCGGCGCGCGTCGTGCAGCTTGTTGCGGAACTACACCGCAGCGGCGCGGCGATCTCCCTCGCCACCACGCCGATGGAAGCGGCACTGTCACTGCAGCACTGGACCGCCACGCCGGCATCCCTCCAGCAGATCCTTGAAGCCTCCCCGACCCGCACGACGGCGCTGCTCGCCCGGTTCGGGAACTGGGCCATGGGCGCCGTACCCCAGGCACAACGCCGAGCCTCCGTGCTCAACGAGGGCGCCGACGTCGGACCGGTGGACTGGCTCCTGGCCCGCGGGCTGCTGGTACCGCTGGACGCCGCCCACGTGGAACTCCCGCACAGCGTCGGCATCTCATTGCGCGACGGCTATATCGTCGAGAACTTCGCCCTGGCTCCCCCGGTGCCCCGGCTGGGCTATACCAGCGCCGCACTGCGCCGCAACGCGGCCCTGGGGGCGATCGCGGAGACGTTGCGGCTTGTGGGCGAACTGCTGTTCGTCGTCCGGGATCAGCCCCTCGTCACGCTGCGCAGCGGCGGCGTCGGCGTGCGGGAAATGAAACGGCTGGGCGACGCGCTGCGGATCGAACTGCACGAGGCCGGGGTGCTGGCAGAGCTTTGCGCCCTGTCCGGGCTGCTGCGGCTGGACGTGGACAGTTCCGGCTGGGTCCAGCCCCCGCAGCTGGAGTGGCTGACGCTCCCGCGGCAGGAGCAGTGGCTCTGGCTTGTCAACGCCTGGCTCGCCAGCGAGCGCGCGCCCTCGCTTGTGGGCCAGCCCGTCAACGGCGTCTCCTCTGGCCCCGCCGCGCACCGCGGCACCGCCGGCACCACCATCAACGCGCTCTCCGCGGAGGCCCAGCGGCCGGACGCCCCGGTGGTCCGGAAGCGGATCCTGGAAATCCTTCATGAGCTCACCCTGGAAGCCTCGGCGGCGGACGGCCGGGCCCCGGTACTGGACGCCGCGGCGGTGCTGGAGCGCGCCGACTGGACGCAGCCGCGGATGGCGCGGCGCTTCAGCTCGCTGGTCCGCGGTGTCCTGTCCGAGGCGGAGATGCTGGGGCTGATCGGTTCCGGCGCCCTCTCCCAGATCGGGGCGGCGATCGCCGCCGGGCGGCCCGACGACGCCCTGGTCATCCTGGGCGAACACCTGCCGGCGGCGCTGAACCATGTGCTGCTCCAGGCGGACCTCACCGCGGTGGCGCCGGGTTACCTTGCACCGGAGCTGAGCGAGAAGCTCCTGACCATGGCAGACGCCGAAGGCCAGGGCCCGGCCACTATCTACCGTTTCTCCGTCTCGTCGGTCCGGCGGGCCCTCGACGCGGGCCACGACGCGCAGACCCTGCTGGAGTTCCTGCGCCTGCACTCGGCCACGGCCATCCCGCAGCCGCTCAGCTACCTCGTCGAAGACACCGCAGCCCGGCACGCCAGGCTCCGGGTTGGCGCCGCGGCCAGCTTTATCCAGAGCGACGACGAAACCGCCGTCCTGGAACTGCTCAACACCTCCGCCGCAGCCGGACTGGGCCTGATCAGGCTCGCACCGACCGTACTGATCTCGCACGCGGCGCCCCGGGAAACGGCGCAGCTCCTGCGCAGCCTGGGGCTGTCCCCGGCCGTGGAGGAATCCGAGTCCGGCCTCGTCCGGCTGCGCCGAGGCGCCGCACTGCCGGGCGGCACCCGCCCGGTTTACAGCGCCCCGCGCACCGCCCCGCCGGAGGCCGACGTCGACGACCAGCTTGCGGTCCTGCGCAGCGACCGGACCTCCGGTGGCCCTGCCGACGGCGGCGCTGCCCACGGCGGCGCTGCCCACGGCGGCGCTGCCCACGGCCGCCCCGCGGCGGCTCCCGGCAGCGAGGAAGCGACCCAGCTGGGGCTGGAGACCCTGCAGAAGGCGATCCGGCTGAAACAGCGCGTGGTGATGAATGTCGTGGACAGCCTCGGGAATGCGGTTCGCGAAACCGTTGTTCCGGTAGCTGTGACCGGCGGACGGGTCCGGGTGTTCGATCCGGACAAGGAAACCGAACGCGTTCTGTCCATCCACCGGATTATTGACGTAGAGGCCGCAGAGGAATTGCTCCAGTGAACGATGGACCGTTGATCGTCCAGAGCGACAAAACCATCCTGCTTGAGGTTGACCACGAGCTGGCCACCGAAGCCCGCCACGCGATCGCACCCTTCGCGGAGCTTGAGCGCGCCCCCGAGCACGTGCACAGCTACAGGCTCACTCCGCTGGGCCTCTGGAACGCCAGGGCGGCCGGGCTCGACGCCGAAAAGGTGCTGGACACGCTGCTCAAGTACTCCCGCTTCCCGGTGCCGCATTCCCTGCTGATCGACATCGAAGAGACCATGTCCCGCTACGGCCGGCTGCGGCTCGAGAAGGACCCGCAGCACGGACTCGTGATGCGCACCACGGACTATCCGGTGCTCGAGGAGGTCAGCCGCGCCAAGAAGATCGCCCCCCTGCTGGGCCCGCGGATCGACGGTGAGACCGTGGTGGTGCAGTCCTCCCAGCGCGGGCAGCTCAAGCAGTTACTGCTCAAGATCGGCTGGCCGGCCGAGGACCTGGCCGGCTACGTTGACGGCACACCCCACCCGATCATGCTCACCGAATCCGGCTGGAAGCTCCGGCCGTACCAGCGGCTGGCCATGGAGAATTTCTGGGCCGGCGGCAGCGGCGTCGTCGTGCTCCCCTGCGGGGCCGGCAAAACGCTGGTGGGTGCCGCCGCGATGGCCACGAGTTCCACAACGACGCTGATTCTGGTGACCAACACGGTGTCCGCCCGGCAGTGGAAGGACGAGCTGCTCAAGCGGACGTCCCTGACCGAGGAGGAGATCGGCGAATACTCCGGTTCCGTCAAGGAAGTCCGCCCGGTCACGATCGCCACCTACCAGGTCCTGACCACGAAGCGCGGCGGGCTGTACCCGCATCTGGAGCTCGTGGACGGCAACGACTGGGGGCTCATCATTTACGACGAAGTCCATCTGCTGCCCGCCCCGATCTTCCGGATGACGGCGGATCTGCAGGCGCGGCGCCGGCTCGGCCTCACCGCCACGCTCGTCCGGGAGGACGGCCGCGAGGGCGAGGTGTTCAGCCTGATCGGCCCCAAACGCTATGACGCCCCGTGGAAGGACATCGAGGCCCAGGGCTACATCGCGCCCGCGGATTGCGTCGAGGTCCGGATCGATCTGCCCCGCGACGAGCGCGTCGCCTATGCCATGGCCGAAGACGCGGACAAGTACAGGCTCTGCGCCACCTCCGAGTCAAAAACCCTTGTAGTGGAGCGGCTCGTGGCCGAACACGCCGGCGAGCAGCTGCTCGTGATCGGGCAGTACATCGACCAGCTGGACGAGATCGGCGAGCGGCTGGGGGCCCCGGTCATCAAGGGCAGCACGCCGGTCAAGGAACGCCAGAGGCTTTTTGACGCCTTCCGGGCCGGCGACGTGCAGACACTGGTGGTGTCCAAGGTCGCCAACTTCTCCATCGACCTGCCCGAGGCCTCGGTCGCCATCCAGGTGTCCGGTTCCTTCGGGTCCCGGCAGGAGGAGGCCCAGCGCCTGGGCCGGCTGCTGCGGCCCAAGAAGGACGGCCGTGCCGCCCGCTTCTACTCGCTCGTGGCCCGGGACACTCTGGACCAGGACTTCGCGGCCAAGCGGCAGCGATTCCTCGCCGAGCAGGGCTACGCCTACCGGATCATGGACGCGGGCGACGTCGGAACCAACTCGCCCACCGACTGAGCCGGCACACCGCCGCGTTCCGGGCAAGCGGGATCCCGGATCAGCGGGTGTACGTCGACCCATCCTGTTCCATGGCCCCGGTCCGGGGATCGCGCTGTGGACGCTGGTAGGCGAATTCGCCGCCGCTCCGGCCGCCGAAGGGGCGTCCGTGGTCGGCAAATTCCTCACGGAAAAAGGCCAGGCACCACGGGCCCACCTGGATCCGGGCGCCGGTGCGCAGTACCGACGTCGATCCCGGACCGAAGCTTCCGCTGACTTTTCCGTGCCGGACCAGGACGTATTCATCCTGGTCATTGTGGACTATTTCCGCATGAACGCCGTCCAGTTCTGGAAGCTGCAGATCCGCGGATTCATCGCTGCCGATGCGCACCCGCTCCGCACTGAGGACGAACTCACGCGGGACCTGTCCGTCCCAGGACTTCGAGTCCCGGACAAAAATCAGGCGTGGCCTTCCGCCGCCCCGGGTGTAGTGGGTTGTGGTGATGCGCCGGGGAATGGTGCGTTTCACTGTCGGCAGCAGCGGCAGCAAGGTCGCAGGCGGCAGCAGGGAAAACTTTCGGACCTTGGAACGGCGGCCCCGTTTCAGCAGAGGCGCCAGAGCCCCCAACTTTCCCAGCTTGATGTGGGGCGATCTGGTCATCAGCCGCTGCGGGGCCGAAGCGCCAACGGCCCCCAGACTGATGATCCTGCCTCCCGGTCCTTCCACTACAAGCTTCAATCCCTGGTCTGACAGTGTCTTGGCAAGCGGCCTAACATCGCCAAGGGACGGCATCCGTTGCGAGATCAGGGCGTCCATTCGCTCCAGGGAAACCAGTACTTCGCTCCCGGAAGCCCGCACCGATCCGCGTGCCTCCACTCCGGATTCCTCCTGGAGGGAAAAGTCCAGGTTGATGTCGGCCCTGAACCGCGGGGGCACGTTCAGCCCCGGTTCTCGTCGGAACCCGCCGCGTCGTTGTCGCTTGTGGTCACGCGAAGACTTCCGTTCAATTTCCAGGTGGCCCGCGGCGCATCCGGGCCAATGTCGCGGGGAACCTCAATGGACATATCGATGAAGTTGTAGTTGATGGCCGCGCCCTTGCCCGTCAGGTAGGACCACATCTCTTCGGCGAGATCTGTCCAGTCGCGGATGCTCCGGTCGGCGGCGCCGGAACTGTCCGCTGCGTTGCTCTCAGTCATCACTTTGTGTCCTCTTCATTGGGTACCGGCGGTCATTCCGCCGCGGCCGGGTGATTTCGATAGGGCCACTCTAGTGTCGGCGCCGGCGGAGGGGAATGCCTTTCCAGTGCCCAGGTGAACAAACTTTGCCGGCACGGGCAATTGGCTGCCGCCCATAGAACACACATCAGCCAATCAGAAAACTCACAGACTCTGGGAGGATCATAGGAACCATGAAAAAGAACGGTCCAGAAGCCAAGCTGCTCGTCGTCGATGATGAACCGAACATCCGGGAGCTGCTGTCCACCTCGCTGCGCTTCGCCGGCTTCGAAGTGGTCTCGGCGGCAAACGGGCGCGAGGCCCTTGCCGCTGCGGAGCTCCACGCCCCGGACCTCGCGGTGCTGGATGTCATGCTGCCGGATATGGACGGATTCACCGTCACCCGCCGGCTGCGCGCCTCGGGCAAGCACTTCCCGGTCCTCTTCCTGACGGCCAAGGACGATACCGAGGACAAGGTCATGGGCCTGACCGTCGGCGGCGATGACTACGTCACCAAGCCTTTCAGCCTCGACGAGGTGGTGGCGCGCATCCGCGCCGTGCTGCGCCGCACCCAGCCGATGCAGGACGACGACGCCGTCATCCGGGTCGATGATCTGGAGCTCGACGACGATGCCCACGAGGTGCGGCGCGGCGGCACCGTGATCGAGCTGTCCCCCACCGAATTCAAGCTCCTGCGTTACCTGATGCTCAACCCGAACCGGGTGCTGTCCAAGGCTCAGATCCTGGACCACGTCTGGGAATACGACTTCAACGGTGACGCCTCGATCGTGGAATCGTACATCTCGTACCTGCGCCGCAAGGTGGATATCGATCCCGATGCACCCGCGCTGATCCAGACCAAGCGCGGCGTCGGCTACGTGCTGCGGACGGCCGAGAAGCGCTGACCTTGTTGCTCCAGCGCTGGAAGTCGGCCTCGCTCAGGTCGCAGCTCGTCGCCATCATGACAGCTCTTATGCTGGTGGCGCTCACCGCCACCGGCGCCGGAACGCTGACCCTGCTGCACAGTTACCTGCAGGGCCAGGTGGACGACAAACTCAAGGCCGCCGTCGATTCGGTGCGCCAGCAGCAGTCCTTCAGCCAGCTGCAGGACCAGAGCCAGAGCATTCCGACCGATTATTCGCTTATGCTGCTCACGCCGGGGCTCCCCGCTATTCCCTTCGGCGGCGACAAGGAACTGCGCCCGGCCATCAGCAGCATGACCGCCGCAGAGGCCAAGGAACGGGCCCAGATCCCGTTCCAGGTCCGCGGCACGGACGGGCGCAACTGGCGGGTGGTTGCCCTCAACGTCGTCGACAGCAGCCAGCGCAGCTCCGTCGTGGTCATCGGGCTTCCGCTGTGGCCGGTCGACTCCGTCATGGAACACGCCGTCCTGGTGGTGGTCGGAGTGGGCCTGCTGACCCTCGTGCTGGCCTTCTTCATCGCCACCTGGAGCATCGCCCGGTCCTTCCGGCCGCTGGCCAGGGTGGAGAAGACCGCCGCGGCGATCGCCGCAGGCGACCTTTCCCGGCGCGTGGACATCGAGAACCCCGGCACCGAGGTGGGCCGGCTCGGCAGCTCGCTCAATGCCATGCTGGCGCACATCGAAACAGCTTTCGCCGCCCGGATGGCGTCCGAGGCGCGGATGCGCCGTTTCGCGGCGGACGCCTCGCACGAACTGCGCACCCCGCTGGTGACCATCCGCGGTTTCTCGGAACTGTACCGGCACGGCGCTCTGTCCGCCCCGGAGGACATTGCCACCGCCATGGGACGGATTGAAAGTGAAGCCAAACGGATGGGGTCCATGGTGGAGGACCTGCTCCTGCTGGCGAGGATTGACGAGCAGCGTCCGCTGCAGCAGAAGCCGGCCGATCTGCTGCTGATTGCCAATGACGCGGCCGTGGACACCCAGGCCAGCGACCGCGGCCGGGCCATTTCCCTCACGGGACTCGACGGCGGTCCCGCCGCTCCGGCACCCGTGCTGGGTGACGAGGCGAAGCTCCGGCAGGTCGTGAGCAACCTGGTGGGCAACGCGCTGCGCTACACCCCCGAGGGCACGCCCATTGAGCTGGCTGTCGGCGTCCGGACCGGCGCGGACGGTGCGCGGTTGTCCGTCATTGAGGTCCGCGACCACGGCCCGGGCGTCCCGGACGAGGAAGCTGCCCGGATCTTCGAGCGTTTCTACCGCGCGGACACCTCGCGGACCCGGGAAACCGGCGGCAGCGGGCTCGGGCTGGCGATCGTGGCGGCCATTGTCGGCTCGCATTCCGGCACGGTCCGGGTCGAGAAGACCGACGGCGGCGGGGCCACCCTGGTGGTCAGCCTTCCGTATCTGGACGATGGTTCGGTACGCGACGACACCGCAGACCCCAGGACGGACGCCGACGACGACGCCCAGGCGTAGCTGTCACTGCGGTGGCTTTTCCACATACGCCGGACCGGGCATGGACGGAGATCTTTCCGGCTGCCTAGGCTCGAGGTGTCCGGAAGACCCGGGCGAGTCACTGTCGAGAGGTCATCCCATGAGCATCATCTCCGTCGATACGGAACTCCTCCAGCTCAAATCCGCCAACGTCAAGGCCACTGTCGACCGGATCAGCGCTGACGTCCAGGCCATGAAACGCGGACTCGACGAGCTGCAGGAAAGCTGGCGCGGTTCAGCCGCCACCAACTTTCAGTCCCTGGTCACCGAGTGGACACTGACGCAGGGCAAGGTCGAGGCGTCCCTGGCTTCCATCAACCTGGCGCTCAACTCGGCGGCCGCGAGTTACGCCCAGGCCGAACTGAACAACGCCCAGCGTTTCAGCTGAACGGCCCGTGCTGCCCCGGTGCCGCCCTCAGTCCTCGGGAGTGCCCTGGTGGAACCGCAGCCGCCACTGCGCGCCGTCGAGGACCCACAGTGAGCTCCGCAGAGCCGTTCCCGAACGGGCGTAGCTGCGGTAGGTCAGCAGGACAGTGCCCTCACTCACCCGGTCTGCCGCCAGCAGCTCCAGTTCGATGGGACGGTCCGGGTTCCCCTCCAGCGCCATCATGATGGCGTCGCGTGTCCAGATCCGGCCGGAGCTGCCGATTTCGGTGAAGTCCGGATGCAGCAGCACCCCGGTGCGTCCCATGTCGGCGCGGGTTTCCGGAAGGAGGAGCTCGCGCTCAAGTGCTTCAACGATGGCTTCCGGGCTGGAGTCCGTGCCCTGGGACGCCGCGACGTCATCTGCCAGTTCGCTGAATAGATCGGGTTCGCTGAATAGATCGGGTTCGCCGAACAGCTCCTGCTGGCCCGATCGGTCCGGGGCCGCCTGCGCTGCCGGGTGCGCCGTCTGTCCAGCGGGAGCGGGGTCTTCCGCTGCCGCACCGAAGCCGGGACCTTGGCGCGCCGCGACGCCTTGCTGGTAGGCGGTTGCCGCGGCCCGCGCGCGGTCGTCGGCTGCCTCGTTGAGTTCGTGCCCGGCGTGACCGCGCACCCATTCGAAGGTGTACTTCCGCCCGGACAGCTCCCGGTCGATCTCCTTGAGCAGCTCCACGTTCAGCACGGGCTTGCCGTCGGACTTGCGCCATCCCTTGCGCTTCCAGCCCGGCATCCATTTGGTCACCGAGTTGATGACGTACTGGCTGTCGCAGAGGATGTGCAGATCCTCGGCCGCGAGGTGTTTGGTGGACCGGAAAAGGTCCAGGACCGCCATAAGCTCGCCCTGGTTGTTGGTGCCATGCGGCCACCCGCCGGCCCGCCAGCAGCCGTCGTTCACGTACCAGGCCCACCCGGCCGGACCTGGATTTCCTAGAGCCGAACCGTCGGCCGCTGCTGTAATCGTCACTGCACTATCCTGCCAGACCCCGGGCTCTTGCCCGACTCTGCCCCACCTCCCCCGGGCTCCGGCCCGGCCTTGCCTCAGCAGACCTGCGGGAGCGCCGCTGCCAAAAGGACTGCCAAAGCGACCAGATGTGAGGGAGCGTCCGGGGGCGGGGGCGGGTTAACGCCGACGGCGGCCCCACCCGAAGGTGGGACCGCCGTCGTTGAACGGATAGTTCAGGTGGCTTGGAGCCGGGTGGTTAGAAACCGCCCATGCCGCCCATGCCGCCCATGTCGTCGCCGCCGCCCATGGCCGGGGAGTTCTTCTCCGGCTTGTCGGCCACAACGGCCTCGGTGGTGAGGAACAGGCCGGCAATGGATGCCGCGTTCTGCAGGGCGGAGCGGGTGACCTTGACCGGGTCGTTGATACCGGCAGCCAGCAGATCGACGTACTCGCCGGTTGCAGCGTTCAGGCCGTGGCCGGCAGGCAGCCCGCGGACCTTGTCGACGACAACGCCCGGCTCGAGGCCGGCGTTGAAGGCGATCTGCTTCAGCGGGGCGTCGATGGCAACGCGGACGATGTTCGCGCCGGTTGCTTCGTCACCCGTGAGGTTCAGGTTGGCGAAGGCCTTGAGGCCGGCCTGGATCAGGGCAACGCCACCGCCGGCGACGATGCCCTCTTCGACGGCAGCCTTCGCGTTGCGGACAGCGTCCTCAATGCGGTGCTTGCGTTCCTTGAGCTCAACTTCGGTTGCGGCGCCGGCCTTGATGACTGCAACGCCGCCGGCCAGCTTGGCCAGGCGTTCCTGCAGCTTCTCGCGGTCGTAGTCGGAATCGGAGTTCTCGATCTCGGCGCGGATCTGCGAAACGCGCCCGGCGATCTGGTCGGCGTCGCCTGCACCCTCGACGATGGTGGTCTCATCCTTGGTGACGACGACCTTGCGGGCGCGACCCAGGAGTTCGAGGCCGGCGGTTTCAAGCTTGAGGCCGACTTCCTCGGAGATGACCTGGCCACCGGTGAGGATGGCGATGTCCGCGAGCTGCGCCTTGCGGCGGTCGCCGAAGCCCGGAGCCTTGACGGCGACGGATTTGAAGGTGCCGCGGATCTTGTTGACGATCAGGGTGGCCAGGGCCTCGCCCTCGATATCTTCGGCAATGATCAGCAGCGGCTTGGAGGACTGCATGACCTTTTCGAGGACAGCGACCAATTCCTTGACGCTGGAGATCTTCGAGTTGACGATCAGGATGTACGGATCCTCAAGGACCGTTTCCTGACGCTCGGCGTCGGTCACGAAGTAGGCCGATATGTAGCCCTTGTCGAAGCGCATGCCTTCGGTGAGCTCCAGCTCGAGGCCGAAGGTGTTCGACTCCTCGACCGTGATGACGCCTTCCTTGCCGACCTTGTCCAGGGCTTCGGCAATCAGGGCGCCAATTTCGTTGTCACCGGCGGAGATGGATGCCGTGGCGGCGATCTCTTCCTTGGTTTCGATTTCCTTGGCGGAGGCCAGGAGTTCGCGGGTGACGGCTTCGACAGCCTTTTCGATGCCGCGCTTGAGGGACAGGGGATCAGCGCCGGCCGCGACGTTACGCAGGCCTTCCTTGACCAGTGCCTGCGCCAGCACGGTAGCGGTGGTGGTTCCGTCGCCGGCGACGTCATCCGTCTTCTTGGCAACTTCCTTGACCAGCTCGGCGCCGATCTTCTCGTAAGGATCGTCCAGCTCGATCTCCTTGGCGATGGATACACCATCGTTGGTGATCGTGGGGGCGCCCCACTTCTTTTCGAGGACGACGTTGCGTCCACGCGGGCCGAGGGTGACCTTGACGGCGTCGGCGAGGATGTTCAGGCCCCGCTCAAGGCCGCGGCGTGCCTCTTCATCAAATGCAATGATCTTGGCCATAACGGCAGTAGTCCTTTCGGGACAGTCGTTAAGAATGGACCTTCGCTGCGGTGCCCGCGACGGACGATCCTTCCCCGGCAGCCTCTGTACGCCACCGGGTCGGGGATCTCACCACAACCAGGTATTTCTTTCGCTCCCGGACCGGCTGCTCCACGTCGCGGCCGGTGGAACCGGGGCGTCGTTCTGGCAGTCAATACGCGGGAGTGCTAATTCAATAATTAGCACTCCCCCGGGGAGAGTGCAAGCAGTGGGCGTGCCGGGCGGCCCGGTTTCGGCACCGTACCGGCGCTCTGCCGGGGCACAATTCGCTGTGGGCGATTAACTCCCGCCGCTGCTCGCCGTTTCGCTTCCGCTCATTGTGGCCTTGTTGTCCGCGCCGAAGCTGTAGACAACGTAGTGGGCAGACGTCACGTCGCCGTTGGAATCAAAGTTAATCCGACCGGATTCGCCGTCGTAGTCGGGTCGCTTGCCCGCGCGCACGGTGTCGAGGCATTCCTTGTAGCTCCTGCACACTGCGGCCTCTCCGGAGGACTGGGCCCCGCCGGCCGGCTGGGCCTTGCCGCCGGAGACCGCGATCAGTTTCGACGCGATCGACGTGCCGGCGTCGTCCTCCGCCGCGGCCGCCGCGATCACGGCGAGGTTAACGGCGTCGTACGTCTCGGCGGCGAAGGTCATGTCCCGCAGGCCGGGGCCAACGGACACCAGTTCGCCCTGGAAGTGCGCGGACGCAAAAATTCCCGGCAGGATGCCCCGCGCGCCGTCGAGCGCCCGGGAGCCGAGCCCGGAGCCGTACTGGTCAACGGCACCGTCGCTGAGGATGAGCTTCTTGCCGGCCAGGCCGAGGTTGTTCAGCTCGGCGATGGCGCCCTGCGCACCGTCGCGGGCGATGAGGACGACGGCGTCCGGTCCCGCCGCATTCGCCGCGGCAGCCGCCTGCTGGGCCTGGCCCGGCTTGAATTCAGCGACCGTCACGGGGCCGAGTCCGGCCGCCTTGGCCGCCGCGGCAACAGCGTTGGACACGTCCTTGCCGTAGCTGCCTTCCTCGTACACGACGGCGACTGTTGCCGCGCCGCCGTCCCTGGCGAGCTTGACGAGTACGGAGCCCTGCGCAATATCGGCGGCCGAGGTGCGGAAGTAGTAGCCGTTGCTCTTGTAGCTGCTGAGCCCGCTGGCCGTGTTGGCAGGAGAAATCATGGCGATCTTGGCGTTGGAGAGCACATCGATGGCGCCGGGCGCGCGGCCGGAGTCGGTCGGGCCGATCACGGCGTCCGCTTTGGCCGCGACGAGCGCCTTGGCCTGGGCCACGGTGTCCTCGCTGATCGTCTCGGGCAGCAGTTCCACCGGCCTGCCCTTGTGTCCGCCGGCCGCGTTGATCTCCTTGACGGCGAGTTTGGCAGCGGCCAGCTGGGGTGCGTTGAGAAAGCCCTGCTTGCCCGTATTGTCAAGGATGAGTCCGATCCGGAGGGTGCCGTCACCGCTGGCGGCGGCCGTCTCCACACGGACACCGCCGGCGGGCCCGCACCCGGTCAAAGCCAAGGCTGCAACGGCCGCCGCTGTTACGGCGCGCCCCGGCCTGCGTGCACCCGCCCGGCGTCGGGCGGACACCGGCCGCCCGGTTTCCAGTCCGTCAGTGTCCACTGAGGCGTGCGGGCCGTGCAGTGCGGCGGGAAATATCACTAGGCAGGCCGGACGCTCTCGGCCTGCGGGCCCTTCTCGCCCTCGCCGACTTCCAGCTCGACGCGCTGCCCCTCGTCAAGGGCACGGTAGCCCTCCCCGGCAATGGCCGACCAGTGCACGAAGACGTCGGCCCCCGAATTGTCCACGGTGATGAAGCCGTAGCCCTTTTCGGCGTTGAACCATTTGACGGTTCCCAATGCCATGATGTCCACACTTTCAGTTGGCTGACGAACGGCGCACCACAATGTGCGCCGCGGAATGCGAGCCGCAGTATGCACAACGCAGTATGCACAACTCAGTCCGCAAGTACTGTACCCACAGCATCCTCCCGGAGTGCAGGCCGGGGACCGGCCCGGCCTGCAATAGTTATTCAGGCGTGACCGGAGCGGACTACTGGAAGCCGGGCCCCAGCACGACGACCAGCGGCATCTTGAATTCGGCCGACTCCATCATGGTCTGGATGCCGAGCAGCGAGCCCAGTGCCTCGGCGTTACCCTTCTGGGCGGCGCTGCTGTAGAAAATCACGGACGTCTGCTGTCGGACCCCACCCCAGTTACCCATGGGGCCCAGCACCCAGCCCGCGGTGGTGACCGTTCCGCCCGCGCGGCCGGCAAGTCCGGCGGTGGCCGTGCCGTTGTAGATCGCGACCGGCTGGGTCTTGTCGACGACGGCGGCGCCCGCCTTCGGCAGATCCGACGGCGTCGCGGACGCTGAGGGGGCCGGACTCGGTGCGGCTCCGGAGGGGCTGCCGGTGGGAGCTGCGGCGGCGGCCGATGCGGTGGCGCTGCTTCCGTTTTGTCCGGCCGATGCGTCCGAAGAGTTTCCGGGGGAGCTAAATCCGAGCTTCGGCAGGATCAGGAAAGCCACCAGGCCAATGGCCAATGCTGTGGCGCCGACGGCCAGAATGGGTCCGAGACGGCGGCGGCGGGATCCGGCCACTGCACGGTGGACACCCTGGCGCGTGGAGGTCTCCGGGACCCGATCAAATTCATCCCGAGCATATTTGGTCATGGTAGAAACGACGTCCTTGCTGATTTCTTACGAAGTTGCCAGGGCCGGTTTACCGCGCAGGAATCTGCACATCCGGCCATGGTTTTACGCGTCTGAGCCCAAGCGGCGAGCAGTGCGCGCGCGTTGGCGTGACGTACGCAGTCTACGCAACCTCTTGACCAGCATGGGATCGTGCGCCAGGGCATCCTCGGAATCGATGAGCGCGTTGAGAATTTGGTAGTAATGCGTGGCCGACAGGTCAAAGAGCTCCCGGATGGCCTGTTCCTTGGCCCCGGCGTACTTCCACCACTGCCGTTCCAATGCCAGCATCTGCTGGTCGCGGCTGCTCAGCGGCGACTCCAAGCCGGTCCCCTCGGCATCTGGCTCCGCCGCGGAGAGGTGGTCCTGCGCTTGTTCGGCCACAACACGCTCCCTGGCTGGCTCCGAAAAAAAGTATTCCCCCATGCTACGGGCGAATAACAAGCTTGTCATTTGGGACCCTGCGAGAATGGATCCGTGTTTGATTCAGATGCCCCTCATTCCGAGGCTCCTCGTTCCGAGGCCCGGGACCCCGATGCGCTGTTCGGGCTGGAGCAGCCAGCGGCCGAGGGCGTCGGCTTCGCCGAGCTCGCGCGGCTGCCCCTCGCCGAGCTGATGTCCCCTGATTGGGCGGACGCGCTGGCTCCCGTCGAGGGCAAGCTGCGCGACGTTCTGGACGTCCTCGCCGCTGAGGTGGCCGAGGGGCACCTGCTGTTACCTTCGCCGTCGAACGTGCTGCGGGCATTCAGGCAGCCGCTGGCGGGCGTCCGGGTTCTGATCGTCGGCCAGGACCCCTACCCGACGCCGGGCCACGCCGTCGGGCTGTCCTTCGCGGTGGACGGTGCAACCCGGCCTATCCCGCGAAGCCTCGCCAACATCTACAAGGAGCTCAATGCCGACCTCGGCCTGCCGCCGCGGGTCCACGGCGACCTCAGCCGCTGGTCAGCGCAGGGGGTCCTGCTGCTGAACAGGGTCCTCACTGTCCGGGCCGGGGCGGCAGCATCGCACCGGAACAAGGGCTGGGCAGCTGTCACGACGGCCGCCATCGCCGCCGTCGTGAACCGCCGCAGCGCCGACGGCACACCGGCTCCCCTCGTTGTGATCCTCTGGGGCAAGGACGCGGCATCCGTCACCCCGCTGCTGGGATCTGCCCCGGTAATCGCCAGCGCCCACCCCAGCCCGCTTTCGGCCTCGCGCGGCTTCTACGGCTCGCGGCCCTTCAGCCGCGCCAACAACCTGCTTTTGGAGCAGGGCGACGGCACGGTGGACTGGGAACTGCCGCCGCTTCCGTAGAGGGGCTTCACGGTCCGGCTTCCGCCAGCCATCCTGGCTAGGCTTGGTCCCATGACGTCAGCCCCCGCCGACACCTCGGCCACCCGGAAATCGCGACCGCAGACCAACCTTACGGTTCTGCGCCGCGAACAACTTTCACCGCACATGGTCCGGATCGTGGCCGGCGGCCCGGGCTTTGCCGGGTTCGTCAACAACGGCTTCGTGGACCGGTACGTCAAAATGGTGTTCCCGCAGGCCGGGATCGATTACCCGGATCCCCTGGACCTCTGGGAAGTCCGGGAATCCATGCCGCGCGATCAGTGGCCACACACCCGGACCTACACCGTCCGCTGGGTGGACATGGCCGCCGGAGAACTCGCCATCGACTTCGTGATCCACGGCGACGAAGGCCTCGCCGGACCATGGGCGGCCACGGCGCAGCCCGGGGACGCCTTCATCTTCACCGGTCCGGGCGGCGGGTACAACCCGGACCCGGCCGCCGACTGGTACCTGTTCGCCGGTGACGAATCCGCAATGCCGGCCATCGGCGCCGCGATCGAATCCCTGCCGGAAGACGCCCGGGGACTGGCCTTCCTGGAGGTGGACAGCGACGCCGACATCCAATCGATCGGCGCCCCCGCCGGTGTTGAGCTGCGCTGGCTCCTGCGCCGCGGCGTGCCCGCCGGGGCCAGCGGACTGCTGGTCGCCGCGGTCCGCGATGCGGCCTGGCCGGAAGGCCGGGTGCAGGTCTTTGCGCACGGCGAGCGCGGCTATATGAAGACCCTCCGGGAGGTGTTTTACGCACAGCGCGGGCTGGAACGCGGGCAGGTCTCGCTGTCCGGCTACTGGGCGATGGGCCGGGTGGAAGACGACTTCCAGGCGGAGAAGAAACTGCCGATCGGGAAAATTTAACCGGCCGGATCCCACCTCAGGATCCGGCACCAGTGGGCATTGTCGTTGGTTCGTCGAGGGCCGGGCGGGGCGGGATAGCGGGGTCAGGCCGCGCCAAGACCTTGTCGCGCCGGGGGACATGCTCATTCTTTGCGCCCTGGACTGGGCAAAATGACACTATGTCCACCGGCTGCTCCCGGCGCGGGGCATGTCCCTTGGGGCGGGCGTCCAGACCCGGGGATATTTTCGTTGACCTGCTCGGGCGCAGATGGCCGTTGGCAGCGCTCCTTCCCGGTTGCCGGCCGCCACACCGTCTGCCGGCCCGCGAAAGGCCCGGATTTCCGTGGCTCATGACGCCGTGCGACAAAGTAACTGGGCAGGAACGTCACGGCCTGCCGCGTTGGGCGGGTCTCCTCAGGCGTTGGGCGGGCCCGGCGGAGGGGAACCCGGCTTCGCCGCGGGGGACATGCTCATTCTTTGCACCCTGGACTGGGCATAATGACACTATGTCCACCTCCCGGCCCGGGCGCGGGGCATGTCCCTGAGCCGTGCCCTCCCGGCCCCCGGGCCAGGACTCCCGGACGAACTAACGAGAATGCGCACTAACGGTGCCGGGTCTCCCCGGCCGCCCGTGCGCCGCGGCGGACCGGAGCTAACGGCGCCGGGCCCGCCGTCGTTCATTGCTGGACAGGCCCCGGGTGAGCGGTCTAGCGAGCGTGTCGCCGAGCACGATGCCGGCCGCGACGCCCAACACGATCGCCCCGGCGTTAAGCATCCCGCCGGCGCCGATCAGGATCTCGGATTCCTCGATGGTCAGCACATACATGGACCGGAATATAGTGAGTCCGGGCAGCAGGATCAGCGCAGCGGGGACCGCCACGACCAGCTGCGGCGCACCCATCCGGAGCGCCACCACCCGGGCCAGCAAGCCGATGGCGACGGCCGCGAGTGCCGGCGAAAAGCGCGCCCCGATCCCGAGGGCGTCTCCGCCGAGCAGCACCAGATAGCCCACCACGCCCACGGCCGCGGTGGGCAGCAGCAGCGTCCAGCTGGTCTGCTCGGTGATGCCGATCATCAGCACCGCGATGGCGATCAGGATGATCACCGCCCATAACGGATACGCCGGCGGGAATGTTTCGGTCACATCGATGGGTTCCATGCCGGTCATGTCCCCTACCACGAACCCGATGGCGATGCCCGCGACCAGCGCCCCGAACGTCAGCATCGTGGACAGGAACCGGCCGGCCGCCGTGACGGGGAAGCCGTTGATCGCATCCTGCACTGCCGAGACGAGCCGGCCGGTGGGGAGCAGCAGCAGAATCCCGCCGACCACCACGATGGCGGGAGGTATCTGGATGCCTACCGGGTTGCCGAACCGCCACAGGAGCAGCGCGATGAAGGTGACCAGGAAGGAACAGGACGCCGTGATAAAGAAATCCGGTGTGCGCCAGCGTCCCAGCTGCCGGACCAGCAGGCTGACCAGCAGGTTGGACACGAACGCGACGGCAGAAGCGCCCAGGCCGCCGCCGAGCACCCCGACGAAGACGGCGGAGAACACCCCGTACGCCACCGTGACCATCCAGCGCGGGAACGGTTTGGCGCTGTGGGTGATTTCGTCGAGCCGGCGTACCGCCTCCTCGCGGCCCACGCCGCCGGCGACGATATCCGTAACCAGAGAGTGCACCTGGGCGAGGCCCGCGTAGTTGTTGGTCCAGGACCGCACGACGCGCAGCAGCGAGATCGGGGTCTGGTCCCTAGGGGCGTAGTTGATGGCCACCGACTGGTTGGTGATGTCCACCTCGATGTTCTTCAGGCCCAGGGCAGCCGTGATGGCGATGATGCTGGTCTCCACCTCCAGTGCTCCGGCGCCGTACCGGAACATGGACTCGGCCAGATGCAGCGCAAAGTCAATGGTCTTGCGGGCCGAGGTATCCACTCCGCCCACCTGGATCATCGGGTTGGCGTAGGGGCTGCCGGCGAGCCGGTCCACAATACTCATCGGAGCGGTCGGCGGGTTCTCGCCCTGGACCAGCCGGCGCAGCATCCGCTTGGCGGCAGCGTTTTGGTGCACCTGTATGGCCGACATCGGCTCAGTCCTGGGCAGGCCGTCCGTGGGCGGCCTGCGGCGGCCGTCGGGTCCTATGGTCATTCCGGCCTCCCTAATATCCTGTGTGCAGCCGGTTTAGTAGAACTGCTGGCCCGTGCGGCGGGTGTAGAGCTGGCGGGCGACGCGCTCCCCCGCGGCCATCCAGGCCTTGTACTTCAGCGGGCTCAGGACCTGGTCGTAGCAGCCGACAAAGTCCGTGACGGTCTTGCTGAAGCTGGTCTTGAACAGGCCGAGCCCGTGGAACGGGTTGGACGTGTCCTTAAGCTGGCCGCTCGGGGGCGTGCCGCAGAAGTCGTATTCGGTGCAGCCGAGTGCCTTGAGCTGGTTGATGGCCGTCCACTGCACGAGGTGGGAGTCACCGTACTGGCCGCGCTGCTGCAGGGAGCCGCCGTCCTTGTAGGTGCCCTTGCTGCCGTAGTTAATGACGAAGGCGCCCACCGACGGAACGCCGTTCTCGTGGACGAACAAGAGCCGGCCCTGGCCGCGGGCGATGAAGTTGGTCCAGAACTGGCGGTAGTACTCGTATTCGCGGACCCGGACCTGGGACTTGGCCTCCACCGTGGTGGTCATCAGGGCATACATGGCTTGGAAGTTCTCTTCCGTGGGCTCCGCGTTGTGGACCTCCACACCCTCGCGGAGGGCGCGGCGGACGGCGTTGCGGCCGCGGGAATGAAGGTTACGCAGCAACTGGTTTTCCGCCGGGGAGATGTCCAGCAGAGCCGTCGAGTCGTTGGGCTGCAGGTTGTGGGTCTTGACCAGACCGGCACTCTCGAGGACCCGTCTGGCGTCGTCGGAGAGCACGATGTCCGGTTCGATCTTGATCGCGAAGACCCCCAGCCGGGCACGCTTCACAAACTCGGCGTTGGCCGCCACAATGCCTGGGATATCCTCGACCGACGCCACATCGGGGCCCTTGATCAGGTACCAGAGCCTGCCAAGGAGCGGAAAGGACTTCTCGAGAATGAGGTTATAGCTCGTGTAATCGGCGGTCTCATACACCAGGTGCAGGGGCTTCCAGCCGAAGTGCTGCTTGACCTGGGCGAAGGCCTCCGATTGCAGGAGATTGCCGCCGTTGGGGTTTGCCGTGACGTGGGTATCCCAGTTGGCGATCTCTTCGGCAGAGGCAAAGCGGGCAGTGAAGTCACGCAAGGGTGCGGTATCCAATCATGGCGGTGCGAGCGTCGGCGGCATGCGGACATGCAGCTTCAAGTCTATCTGCCCGGCCCCCTGCTCCGGCCCGGCACAGACCCGCTACGCTGGAGGCATGCCGCGTGATCAGCAACCATTGACCGCAGGATCCGGGACCCCGCTACAAGGGAATCGAAAGCCTGCGCCCGGAGTGCGCGCGCTGGGCCCCCAGCTGCTGGGACTACTGGTCTTCGTTGGGGCCTCCGCCCTGGTTGCGGGACTCGGCGGACTGGCAAGTGCCAGCAACGTTGATGGCTGGTACGCCACCGCGGCCAAGGCGCCGTGGTCCCCGCCTAACTGGGTGTTCGGGCCGGCCTGGACATTCCTCTACACCGCGATGGCCGTGGCCGCCTGGCTCATCTGGCGCCGCCGGGCCGAAGGGAGCAGACGCGCCCTCACCGCCTACGCCGTGCAGCTGCTGCTGAACCTGCTGTGGACGCCGGCTTTCTTCGGCCTGTACCCGGCACTCGGCACCTCCGCCCTGTGGCTCGCCTTCGGCATCATCGTTGCCCTGGCGGTGGCGGTGACCGTCACAGTGCTGCACTTCGGACCAATCAGCCGGATAGCGGGGCTGCTGCTCTTGCCCTACCTCACCTGGATCGTGTTCGCCGCGTCGCTGAACCTGTGGGCGGCGCTCAACAACTGACGGCTAGCACTCCACCACGTTCACGGCGAGGCCACCCATCGCAGTTTCCTTGTATTTGGAGCTCATGTCCTTGCCGGTCTCTCGCATGGTTACGATCACTTCGTCGAGGGACACCCGGTGGGTTCCGTCGCCCCAGAGCGCCATCTTCGCGGCATTGATGGCCTTCGCGGCGGCGATCGCGTTGCGTTCGATGCAGGGGATCTGCACCAGCCCGCCGATCGGGTCGCAGGTCAGGCCGAGGTTGTGTTCCATCGCGATTTCCGCGGCGTTTTCCACCTGCTGCGGGGTGCCGCCCATGACCTCGGCCAGGCCTGCTGCCGCCATCGACGACGCCGAGCCCACCTCGCCCTGGCAGCCCACCTCAGCGCCTGAGATCGACGCCTGTTCCTTGTAGAGCACCCCGATGGCCGCGGCGGTCAGCAAGAACTTGATCACGACGTCGTCGCGGTCCTGCTGGGTTGCCTTGTCCATGCCCGGCGCGAAGTGCAGGGCATAGTAGAGCACAGCGGGAATGATGCCGGCGGCGCCGTTGGTCGGGGCAGTGACTACTCGGCCGCCCGAGGCGTTTTCCTCGTTGACGGCGAGGGCGATCAGGTTTACCCATTCCTGCCAGTATTTCGGGTCGCGGTAGTCGGGGTCCTGGCCGCGGGTTTCCTTCATCAGGCGTTTGTGCCAGTCGGGCGCCCGACGGCGGACCTTGAGCCCGCCGGGCAGCAGGCCCTCGCGTTTGAGGCTGACCTCGACGCAGCCTTCCATCACGGAGTAGATGTGCAGGAGGCCCTCGCGGATCTCCGCCTCGGTCCGGGAGGCGCGCTCGTTGACGAACATGATCTCGCCGATCGAGAGGCCCTTGGACTGGCATCGACCCAGCAGTTCCGCGGCGGTGCGGAACGGCAGGGGCAGTTCCTTCTTGGACTCGTCCAGCTCCTTGAGCGCCGCATCCTCCTCGCCGTCGCGGACAATGAAGCCGCCGCCGACGGAGAAGAAGGTGGCACTGTGCAGGATGCCGCCGTCGGCGCCTGAGACGGCGAACGTCATGCCGTTGGTGTGCCGCGGCAGGATGGTCAGCGGGCGCAAGACCATGTCCTTGGCTCCGTAGGGCAGGGGCACGCCGTTGCCCTGCCCGGAGCCCGCGAGCTGCAGGGTCCCGCTTTCGGCGATGGTGGCGAGCCGCTCCTCCACTTCCTCGGGGAGGATCAGCTCGGGGTGGAAACCTTCCAGGCCGAGCAGGATGGCGGTCATGGTGCCGTGGCCGTGGCCGGTGGCGGCAAGGGAGCCGTAGAGATCCACGCGCAGCGACGCCACCTTCTCAAGAACCCCGGAAGCCTTGAGTTCTTCGGAAAACACCGCAGCGGCCCGCATGGGGCCCACGGTGTGGGAACTCGAAGGCCCGATCCCAATGGAAAAAAGATCAAAGACACCAACAGCCATAGCCGGGTTCCTAACTAGATAAGTGGTCGGTCGGCGGAGGGAGCCGGCCGGCCGCGGTTTTCGAAAGCGTGCGTCAAAGCGACGGAGGAGCAGCACGCGTGAAAACTGGGGTCGGCCGGCCCCGGAGCCAGCCCGGGAGGGAAATCAGGCGAGGTTCGCAACCGAGGGGTACAGCGGGTGGGCGGCCGCGAGCGCCTCCACCCGGGCGCGGAGCCCGGACAGGTCCGCGCCGGCGTCGGCGATCAGGGCCTCAGCGATGATATCCGCAACTTCGGCAAACGCAGCTTCGCCGAAGCCGCGGGTGGCCAGCGCCGGGGTGCCGATGCGGAGCCCCGAGGTGACCATCGGCGGGCGCGGGTCGAACGGCACGGCGTTGCGGTTGACGGTGATGTCGATTTCCGCGAGCCGGTCCTCGGCCTGCTGGCCGTTGAGCTCGCAGTTGCGCAGGTCAACAAGCACCAGGTGCACGTCGGTGCCGCCGGAGATCACGGAGATGCCCTTGGCGGTGACGTCGGACTGGACCAGGCGCTCGGCGAGGATCCGGGCCCCGGCGAGGACCCGCACCTGGCGTTCCTTAAATTCGGGCGAAGCGGCGATCTTGAACGCCACGGCCTTGCCGGCGATCACATGCTCCAGCGGGCCGCCTTGCTGTCCGGGGAACACGGCCGAGTTGATCTTCTTGGCGATGGCGGCGTCGTTGGTCAGGATGATGCCGCCGCGCGGACCGGCGAGGGTCTTGTGCGTGGTGGAGGTGGTGACGTGCGCGTGCGGCACCGGTGACGGGTGCAGGCCGGCGGCGACGAGACCGGCGAAGTGGGCCATGTCCACCATCAGGTAGGCACCCACGGAGTCCGCGATCCGGCGGAACTCGGCGAAGTCCAGCTGCCGGGCGTACGCGGACCAGCCGGCAACGATCAGGGCCGGCTTGTGCTCCAGCGCCAGGCGCTCCACTTCGGCCATGTCGATCCGGTGGTCCTCTTCCCGGACCTGATACGGGACCACGTTGTAGAGCCGGCCGGAGAAGTTGATCTTCATGCCGTGCGTCAGGTGCCCGCCGTGCGCCAGGTTCAGGCCCATGATGGTGTCACCCGGCCGGATCAGGGCGTGCATG
This sequence comes from Arthrobacter sp. CG_A4, assembly GCF_035985125.1. NCBI lineage: Bacteria > Bacillati > Actinomycetota > Actinomycetes > Micrococcales > Micrococcaceae > Arthrobacter > Arthrobacter sp. CG_A4. The sequence continues at coordinate 37,961 of NZ_JAXCID010000023.1, forward strand.
ACGGAGGCGTTGGCCTGCGCACCGGAGTGCGGCTGGACGTTGGCGTAGTCGGCGCCGAACAAGGCCTTGACCCGGTCGATCGCGAGCTGTTCGACGACGTCAACGTGCTCGCAGCCGCCGTAGTAGCGTTTGCCCGGGTAGCCTTCGGCGTACTTGTTGGTCAGCACGGAGCCCTGCGCCTGCATGACGGCCTTGGCGGTGTGGTTTTCGGAGGCGATCATTTCCAGGCCGTCCCGCTGACGGGTGAGCTCTGCGTCGATCTGCACGGCGATCTCCGGATCAAGCGCTGACAAATCCGCGTCGAGACTGGGTGAGATGATCTGCTCGAAGGTCACGGTGCCTGCGGCACCCGTGCCGCTCACAGTTCGCCGCCGTTCTTCGACGCGTAATCCTGGGCCGAGAGCAGCGGGCCGTCTGACTCGGCGGCGACCTTGAAGAGCCAGCCAGCGCCGTACGGGTCGCTGTTGATCAGGGCAGGGTCATCCGCGACGGCGGAATTGATCTCGGTGACCTCGCCGGTAACGGGGGCATAGAGGTCCGAGACTGACTTGGTTGACTCGACTTCGCCGCAGGTCTCCCCGGCGGTCACCGTGGCGCCCACCTCAGGCAGGTCGACGTAGACGATGTCTCCTAGCGCGTCGGTGGCCACGGCCGAGATGCCAATGGACACAATGTTCCCGGCCTCCCGCGCAACCCACTCATGCTCGTCGGAGTACTGCAGTTCAGGGGCAACTCTTGCCATGTGCTTTTCCTTTGTCTTGGAGTGGTCTTGGTGCTAAATCAATTGTGGCCGGTTTCGTCGCAACCTTGGTCGGGTTGGGTGGCGCGTGAGGCAATTCCTCCGCGTGCTCGGTCGCGAAAGCGCCCGCTGAGCGGACGCGACGCTCCCTTAGACGCACGCTTCCGGAATCCCCTCACCCGCCGACCGCCAGTTTCAGTTTTCGAGGCCAACAGTTTTCGAACTCACCGCCAGTTCTCCGGATAAAAACCGTGGCCTTCGTATTCTCCTAGAGCCGACCCTCGGTAGGCGGTCCATCGTCAGCACCTTTGCCTTTCGAAGAGCGCTACTTCCGGTGGTCCTGTTGTGGCCGTGCGTCCAATAAGGTGAGCCTCCTCAAGGGGCTGGCTGGCCGCGGTTTTCGAAAGCGTGCGTCTAAGCGGGGGCCCACGCCGTCCGGGTTCCCTGGCCGAGCTTGCGAGGTTAGGGAGACGGTGGGGAGTACGAGCGAGCACGCGTGAAAACTGGGGCCAGCCGGCTCCCCGGAGCCGGGTACCGCTGAGGCGCCCGGTCCGCTGAGGTACTGGTTGGACTACTTTTGGCGCTTGTAGAACGGCAGTGCGACCACTTCGAACGGCTCCATCTTGCCGCGCAGGTCGACGTCGAGCGTGGTGCCGGGTTCGGTGAACTCAACGTCGACGTAGGCCATCGCGACTGGGTAGCCCAAAGTGGGTGAGGGCTGGCCGGAGGTGACTTCGCCGACCGTGCTGCCGTCCTTGAGGACCGGGTAGTGGCCGCGGCCGGCCCGGCGTCCGAGGCCCTTGAGCCCGACGAGCTTGCGGCCCGTGGTTGCTCCGGCGCCGGCTTCCTTCTTGGCGGCCAGAGCGGTCTTGCCGACGAAGTCGCCTTCCTTGGAGAGCGCGACGACGGGTCCCAGCCCCGCGGCGAACGGGTCACCGTCGAGGACAAGTTCGTTGCCGTAGAGCGGCATGCCGGCCTCGAGGCGGAGCGAATCCCGGGACGCCAGCCCGGCGGGCGTCAGCTCGCCGTCCTCGGCGATGGCGACGAGCGCCTGCCAGAGGGCGGAGGCGTCGTCGTTCGCGACGAAGATCTCGAAGCCGTCCTCACCGGTGTAGCCGGTGCGGGCCAGCAGGAGCTCCCGGCTGGTGCCGCCGACCATGAACGGGACGTCGACGGCGGCGTAGTACTTCAAGCCGGTGACGAGCGCGTGCTGCGCGGCGGGGACGAGGCGGAGCAGAATCTCCTGGGCCTTGGGTCCCTGCACCGCGATCAGCGAGGTCCCGGCGGACGCATCCTCGACGGCGACGTCGAAGCCCCCGCTTTTTCCGGAAGCAGCCCGCTCAGCGAGGGCCTCGGCCACGACCTTGGCGTTGCCCGCGTTGGGGACGACCAGGAATTTCAGCTCTCCGCGGCGGTAGGTGATGAGGTCGTCGATGATGGCTCCGTCCTCGTTGCAGATCAGCGAGTACTTGGCCTTGCCGATGGCCATCGCCGAGATCTTGCCGACCAGGGCGTAGTCCAGGAACGCGGCGGCGTCCGGGCCCGTGACCCAGACTTCGCCCATGTGGGAGAGGTCGAAGATGCCCGCGGAGTTGCGGACGGCGTGGTGCTCGGCCAGTTCGGAGCTGTATTTGAGCGGCATCTGCCAGCCGCCGAAGTCCGTGAAGGAGGCGCCGAGCTTCTTGTGCTCTTCGTAAAGTGCCGTGTAGTTCTCAGTCATCGTTGGCTGTCCTTAGTTGGCGGAGTCGTCGGAGTTTTCCTCGAAGGCTTCGAGGGGCGGGCAGGAGCAGATCAGGTTCCGGTCACCCGCGGCGCCGTCCACCCGGCCCACCGGCGGGAAGTACTTGTCCTGCCGGAGCGTATGAACCGGGAAGACGGCCTGCTCGCGCGGGTAGTCGTGGGCCCAGCCGGTGCTGATGACGGCGGCGGCGGTGTGCGGGGCGTTGCGCAGCGGGCTGTTTTCGGCGGTAAAGTCACCGTGCGCCACCTGGTCGATTTCGGCGCGGATAGAGACCATGGCGGTGATGAAGCGGTCGATCTCGCCGAGGTCCTCGGACTCGGTGGGCTCGACCATCAGGGTGCCGGCCACCGGGAACGCCAGCGTCGGGGCGTGGAAGCCGTAGTCGATCAGGCGCTTGGCCACGTCCTCGGCGGTCACACCGGTCTTGGCCGTCAGCTCGCGCAGGTCCAGGATGCATTCGTGCGCCACGAGTCCGCCTTCGCCGGTGTAGAGCACCGGGAAGAAGTCGTTCAGGCGGGCCGCGACGTAGTTGGCGGCGAGCAGCGCCGACTTGGTGGCGTCCGTGAGGCCCTGGCCGCCCATCAGCTTCACGTAGGCCCAGGAGATCGGCAGCACACCGGCCGATCCATACCGCGACGCGGAGATTGGGGTGCCGTCTGCGCCGTTGACCGGATCGGCGGCGTTGCCGGGCATAAACGGCGCCAGGTGTGCCCGGGCGGCCACGGGGCCCACGCCGGGCCCGCCGCCGCCGTGCGGGATGCAGAACGTCTTGTGCAGGTTCAGGTGGGACACGTCGCCGCCGAACTGTCCGGGCTGGGCCAGCCCGACGAGGGCGTTCAGGTTGGCCCCGTCGATGTAGACCTGGCCGCCTGCCGTGTGGACGGCGTCGCAGACCTCGCGGACATCGGCGTCGAACACCCCGTGGGTGGACGGGTAGGTGATCATGATGGCGGACAGCGCGTCGCGGTGCAGCTCGATCTTGGCCCGCAGGTCGGCGTGGTCGATCGTGCCGTCGGCGGCCGTAGCCACAACAACAACTTTCATGCCGGCCAGCACGGCCGAGGCCGCGTTGGTGCCGTGCGCGGAGGCCGGGATAAGGCAGATGTTGCGCTGGGCCTCGCCGCGGGAGTGGTGGTAGCCGCGGATGGCAAGCAGGCCGGCAAGCTCGCCCTGGGATCCGGCGTTCGGCTGGATGGAGACCTGGTCGTAGCCGGTGATCTCGGTCAGCTGGGCTTCGAGGTCCTCGATCAGCTCGCGCCAGCCTGCCGTCTGGGATTCCGGGGCGAAGGGGTGGATGGACGCGAACTCCGGCCAGGAGATGGCTTCCATCTCAGCCGTGGCGTTCAGCTTCATGGTGCACGAGCCGAGCGGAATCATGGTCCGGTCCAGGGCGAGGTCGCGGTCCGAGAGCCGGCGGATGTAGCGCAGCAGCTGCGTTTCCGAGCGGTGGGTGTTGAAGACCGGGTGTTGGAGGTAGTCGGAGGTGCGCTCGACGGCGGTGTCCAGGCCGAAGGCTGTGCCGGCGTCTGCGCCGGAGTCGGCAACACTGGCACCGAAGGCGGCGACGACGTCGGCGACGATCGCCGCCGTCGTTGCTTCATCGGTGGAGATCCCGACGGTGTCCGCGTCGATGCCGCGCAGGTTGATGCCCGTGGCTTCGGCGGCGGCGATGACCTGCGCGGCCTTGCCGGGGACGGAAACGGTGACGGTGTCGAAGAAGGACGTGTGCAGAACCTGCAGGCCGGCGGCCGTCAGCGAGGCAGCGATGACCTTGGCATGGCCGTGGGTGGTCTCGGCGATTGCCTTCAGGCCGTCCGGGCCGTGGTAGACAGCGTAGAAGGAGGAGACGATGGCCAGCAAGGCCTGCGCGGTGCAGATGTTGGACGTGGCCTTTTCGCGGCGGATGTGCTGCTCGCGGGTCTGCAGTGCTAGCCGGTACGCGGGGACGCCGGCGTTGTCCTTGGACACGCCTACGAGGCGGCCGGGCATGGACCGTTCCAGGCCCTTCTGCACTGCCATGTAGGCGGCGTGCGGACCGCCGAAGAACAGCGGGACGCCGAAGCGCTGGGCGGAGCCGACGGCGATGTCGGCGCCCTGCTCCCCCGGCGGGGTGATGAGCGTCAGCGAGAGCAGGTCCGCCGCGACCGTGACCAGGGCGCCGCGTTCCTTGGCGTCCGCGATGACGGCGGAGTGGTCGAACACGCGGCCGGACACACCGGGCTGCTGGATGACCACGCCGTTGATGACGCCGTCGGGCAGGCCCTCGGAGAGGTCGGCAACCTCAACCTCGAAGCCGAGTGCCTCGGCGCGGCCCTTGACGATCGCGATGGTCTGCGGCAGGCAGTCGGCGTCGAGGACGGTCTTGCCGTCATGGGCCGACTTATTTTTGTTGGCCCTGCGCATCATCAGCACGGCCTCGGCGACGGCGGTGGCTTCGTCCAGCAGGGAGGCGTTGGCGATGGGGAGCCCGACGAGGTCCTGGACCATGGTCTGGAAGTTCAGCAGCGCCTCGAGCCGGCCTTGCGAGATTTCCGGCTGGTACGGCGTGTACGCGGTGTACCAGGCGGGCGCCTCGAGGATGTTCCGGCGGATGACGGCCGGGGTGAGGGTGTCGTAGTAGCCCTGGCCGATCATCTGGACGGCCGTCTTGTTCTTCGCGGCAATCTTGCGCAGCGCGGCGAGGACTTCCACTTCGCTGAGGGCCGCGCCGAGCGCCAGCGGGGAGTCCTGCCGGATGACTTTCGGGACGGCGGTGTCCACCAGCGCATCGACGGTGTCGTAGCCGACAGCCTTCAGCATGGCATCGACGTCGGGCTGGCGGCGGGCGCCGATGTGCCGGTCAACGAAGGACGTGGAGGCTGAGGAAACAGTCACAAGGAACTCCATAACTAAGGCGGCGCAGGGTGCGCCGCATTGATTCGGGTTCCTCCCCGCTCTGTATTGGACCTGAGAGTTTCCGCGCGGCCGCGCTCTCGCAGGGCCCCGCTTGCACCGTCGGTGAGCACAGCATGTCGGAGGACAGCCTGCTACTTTCCAGAGTTGCCTTGCCGCGGCGGTACGTGGGCCTGAGAGATTCCTGGGGAGGGTTTGCTCCTACGGCGCCTGCTTGTACCTACTTGCAGGACTCTCCCGCCGCAGATCAATGGCATATTCAGTTGCTCGTGACCGCAGTCACAGCTCCCATTGTCCTATGCCCGGCCCCGGTCCGCAAACTTCGCCCGCCGGCGGACCCAGGTTACGGGCGTGCGGCCCACGGCGCGGGGGCACCTCAGCCGCGCAGCCGCTCGACGGCAGCGAGCAGGCTCTCGACGTCGCCGCTGATCTCCGGGAACAGCCCGCCGGGGCCGCGGGCCAGCATGGCGTTGAAATACAGTCCGTCCCCCATGTACAGGACGGCCTTGGCCATACCCGGCCCGACGTCGGCCGCCAGCAATTCCAGCCAGCCGGCCTGGGCGGCGGCAAAGCGGTGCAGTGTTTCCTGATGGGCCACTTCGGCCAGCCGGGTGGCGGCCACGAACACCCGGTCCAGAGGGGTATCCGCCCAGACCGACGACTTGATGAAGAACGCCGCGGCACCTTCCGGGGCGGCGGCCATAGCGTCAAGATCCTCGGCGAGCAGCCGGTCCAGCCGCTCCAGCAATACCGCGACCATCGCTTCCTTGTTGGGGAAGTGGTAAAGCAGTCCGCCCTTGGAGACGCCGGCCAGCCTGGCGACGGCGTCCAGGGTCGCGGCACGTTCACCCTCTTCAATCAGCAGGCATTCGAAGGCGTCAAGGACGGCTTCGCGGGCGACGGGTTTTCTGGCCATGGTTCCTATCATGCCCGGTGCCGAGACGGGTTTCTCAACCCGGGTTTCCTAACTATACCGTCCAGACGGTACAGTTATCACCATGAGCAACACATCTTTTACCCCGGACGGCACCGGCAGCACCGGCGGCTTGCTAACGCGGGCCACCGAGACGACGTCGGCGACGGTCCCGCGTGCGCCGTGGCGCGACTGGCTGGCGCTGGCGCTGCTGATGTTTCCGGTGCTGCTCGTGGCCGTCGACAACACGGCCCTCACCTTCGCCCTGCCGGCGATCGCCCGCAGCCTTGATGCCACCGGCGTCCAGCTGCTGTGGATTGTGGATGCCTATCCCCTGGTCCTCGCCGGCCTGCTGGTTGCGATGGGCAGCCTGGGCGACAGGATTGGCCGCCGCCGGCTGCTCTTCATCGGCAGCACGGGCTTCGCGGCTGTCTCCGCGGTCACCGCCTTTGCCTCGAGTGCCGAATGGCTGATCGCCGGCCGCGCGGGCCTGGGTTTCTTCGGCGCCATGCTGATGCCGTCCACCCTGTCCCTGATCCGCAACATCTTCCCGGAGCCCAACCGCCGGCGGCTGGCCGTGGCGATCTGGGCAGCGGGGTTCTCCGGTGGTGCGGCCCTGGGCCCGATCTTCGGCGGCTGGCTGGTGGAGAACTTCTGGTGGGGCGCCATCCTGCTGGTCGCGGTGCCGATCATCCTGCCCCTCCTGGTGCTGGGTCCCGCCCTCATCCCGGAATCCCGCGACCCCGCTCCCGGCCGGGTGGATGCGCCGAGCGTCATTCTGTCCCTGCTGGTCATGGTTCCGGTGGTCTACGGCATCAAGGACCTGGCCACGCACGGCCTCGCGCCAGAACCCCTCGCCGCGATCGGCTTCGGCCTGCTCATGGGGTACATCTTCGTCCGGCGGCAGCGGGCCTTGGTCGCGGCGGGCCTGAATAGTGCAGGCCGGGAGGACGCCGACCGGAAAACGGGCGCCCCGGCGAAGAGCGGCCCGGCCTCGCCGCTGTTGGATCTGAGCCTCTTCGGCAACAGGGTCTTCAGCACCGCGATTATTGCCAACGTCCTGGCCTTGTTCTCCTTCAACGGCTTCATCCTGTTCCTCGCCCAGCATCTGCAGCTGCTGGAGGGCCAGTCCCCCTCGGAGTCCGGGATCGCCATGGTTCCGGCCCTCATCGCCACCGTCGCGGCGGGCCTGCTGGTGGTGCCGCTTGTCCGGAAGGTCCGGCCGGGATTCGTGGTGGCCGGCGGACTGCTCCTGAGCGCGGCGGGGTACACCCTGGTGGCATTCGGCAATCACAGCAACGGCCCTGCCCTGCTGCTGGCGGCCCTGCTGGTGCTCTGTCTGGGAGTCGGCGCGGCGGAGACCATCTCCAATGACCTGATCCTCGGCGCCGCCCCCGCGGAAAAGTCCGGTGCGGCGGCCGCCATCTCGGAAACCGGCTACGAGGTCGGTTCGCTGCTGGGCACGGCCGTGCTCGGCTCGATCCTGACGGCGTCGTACCAGCAGAACCTCCGGCTTCCCGCCGGCGTCACCGGGACGGCCCCGGCAGAGGCGACGGCCCAGGCCGGCGAGACGCTCGCCGGCGCCATCGAGCTGGCCCACACCCTGCCGGGACCCCTGGCCGACGCCGTGACAGAGGCCGCCCGGGCCGCCTTTGACTCCGGTGTCCACATCACGTCCGCCATCGCGATGGTGCTGATGGCCGGCGCGTCAATCCTCGCCGCCGTCGTCCTCCGCAAGGTGCCGACCGCTAAATGAGCCGCTAAGTGGGTACCCGGCTAGCTCAGGTTGCCTTGGAAAATGGCCAGACCTGACCTCCCGCGGACGATCCTGGAGTTTCAAGCAAGGTTCGGCGACGTACAGGCTTGCAGAAGCATGAGGCAAGATCAAATGACCAGGAGGGCTCTGCTCGCTACGGGGTCGGACCTGGGTGTGGCGGGAGTCCTGGCTTTGGTCGGACCTCATCCGGTGGACCCGGCATCGGGCGGAGGTCATGGGGCCCACAGTACCGCACCGCCACATATGGCAGAGCGCCCAAATACCGCCCCTTGTGCACCCGGTTAGAGTGGGGGCATGACGTTGGGGGACGCGGCCGCCGAGCCGCTTGTACACATTCAGGACTTCCGTATGGACTTCGGGGACACGACGGTCATCAAAGACCTCTCCTTCGATGTCCGGGCCGGGGAAACCTTCGGGTTCCTCGGCAGCAACGGGTCCGGGAAGACCACGACGCTCCGGGCATTGCTGGGGATTTATCAGCCGACCGCCGGGATCCTCCACATTGGCGGTAGGCCTTTCGCGCCGCAGGACGGGGCGCGGCTGGGGTACCTGCCGGAGGAACGCGGCCTGTACAAGAAGGAGTCCGTCCTCGATGTGATGGTCTACTTTGGCCGGCTCAAGGGCCTGGACAAAGCCCATGCGAAGACTTGGTCGCGGAAATACCTGGAACGGGTCGATCTCGCCGACAAGGCGAAAATGCGGCTGGATAAACTTTCCGGCGGACAGCAGCAGAAGATCCAGCTCGGCGTCACCATCATGAACGACCCCGAACTGCTGATCCTGGACGAACCAACCAAGGGCTTCGACCCGGTCAACCGGCGCCTCCTGATGGACATCATCGAAGAGCAGAAACTCGCCGGCGCCACCGTCATCATGGTCACCCACCAGATGGAGGAAGTCGAACGTCTCTGCGACCGGGTCATCCTCCTCAAGGACGGCACCTCCCGGGCGTATGGCACGGTCGAGGACGTCCAGGAACGATTCGGCGGCACCCTCTACCGGCTCGCCTACGACGGGGTCCTGCCAGCGTCGGCACTCTATGACATTGTCAGTGCCGCCGGCGGGCACGCCGAGCTTTCCCCCCGCCCCGGCGGTGACGAAACCGCTGTCCTGCGCGAACTCATCGAGAACGGCGTGGCCGTGCGGTCCTTCACGACGGCGCGGACATCCCTGGACGAAATCTTCATCAAGGTCTACGGCGAAGCCCACGAAATGGCGGAGGCGTAACCCCCATGACACAGCCAACGATCACCAAACCCTCCCCCGCTCCCCCGCCCGGCCCGGCACCGGCGAAGCGGCCGTTCGCACAGCACAACCTCGGCACAGTCGTCGGGTTCGAATTCACCCGCACCCTGAAAAAGCGCGGCTTCTGGATCGCGACCCTGTCCATCCCTGTCGTGATCGCCATCGTGTTCGCTCTCGTCTTCCTCAGTAACTCCTCCACCGCGGCCAGCGCCGACGCCCAGAAGACCGCGGCTGTGTCCTTCACCTACACCGACGGCTCCGGGCTCATCACCCCGGAGATCGCAACAGCGATGGGCGGCCGGCAGACCAGCGATCCGGACAAGGCGCTGCAGGATGTCAAAGACGGCGCGACGGATGCCTATTTCCTCTACCCCGCCGACCCGGCCACGCAGCCGGTCAAGGTCTACGGGACAGATAAGGGCGTCTTCGAGAACGGCAAATACGATGCCGTCGCCAAACAGCTCCTCACCGCCTCAGCCCAGGCGGCGATCGGCTCCCCGCCGCTGACCGCCGCGGCCAGCGGCGATGTGAAGACCGAGTCCCAGACCTTCAAGGACGGTCAGCTGACCGGCGGCTTCGGCTCAGTCGTGCCGCCGCTGATGTTCCTGCTGATCTTCTACGTCTCGATCATTCTGCTCTCCAACCAGATGCTCAACTCCACTCTGGAAGAGAAAGAGAACCGGGTCACGGAGATGATCCTGACAACCTTGAACCCGACCACACTGATCATCGGCAAGGTCATCGCCCTGTTCATGGTCGGCCTGGTCCAGATCTTGGTCTTCCTCACCCCCATCGTCGTCGGATACCTCTTCTTCCGCGAGAAACTCGCTCTCCCCGACGTCGACCTCTCCAACCTGACCTTCGAACCCGGCACGATGGTCGTCGGAGCGCTGCTGCTCCTCGGCGGATTCACCGTCTTCACCGGTGTCCTGGTCGCGATCGGCGCGATCATGCCCACCACCAAAGACGCCGGCACAATCTTCGGACCCCTCATGGCGATGATCTTCATCCCCTTCTACACAGGCACCCTCATCGTCTCGGACCCGCACGCACCAATCGTGCAGATCTTCACCTACTTCCCGCTCTCAGCGCCCGTCACCGCGCTGCTCCGTAACGGCTTCGGGACCCTCAGCGCCCTCGAGGCAACCATCGTCATCGCCGAACTCTTCATCATCGGATTCCTCATCCTCCGACTCGCCGTCCACCTCTTCCGCTACGGATCCATCCAATACTCCAGCAAACTCTCCATCGCCGGAACCTTCCGCCAGCGCACCCCACCCGCCGGAGAATAGAGGCCCTCTCTCAGCAGCCCCTACAAGGTCTTCGGCGGAATACTGCCGGACCGGGTCCGCCGGAGGGTTGAATTACTGGTCACCGGGGTAACACCGCGGATCCCCCAATTGAGGAGTTGCATGCGCAAGCTGCAGGACACCAAGCCCGTCGGGCACGCACTAATCTGGATTGCGATCTACATCCTCGCCGTCAACATCGGCGACATCATCGGGGAGGCAATCGGTTTCCCCTGGTTCACGAGCATTGTGCTCATTCTCCTGTCGGCGGCGCTCATCATCTACCTGCGGGTTGGTGGCCGGCTCGCGTTCTATGGTGTTCGTCCCGTTCAACCCGGTGCACTGCCACTCACGCTCTTCTACATTCCGCTCTTCGCGATCTCCTTTCTGCAATATGCCAAGGGATTCGCCTCCAATATTGATCTGCCAACCATCCTCTTCGCGATTCTCCTGGTGGTAGCCGTCGGATTCACGGAGGAGCTTCTGTTTCGCGGCTTTCTGCTCCAGGCGCTGCGGACGCGCGGCAGCCTCACTCGCGCGATCATCATTTCGGGGGTGACCTTCGGCATCGGCCACATCGTCAACCTCCTGCGCGGGTACTCACCCACTGATCAGGCTTTCCAACTGGTCGCGGCAGTGCTTATCGGCATTTCCCTGGCATACTGCACGGCGCTCACCGGGAGCATCATGCCTGGCGTGATCTTCCACGCGATGTTCAACCTCAGCGGCACGCTCACCGCGCACTCCGTGCTGTGGGATTCCGTGATATTAGGAATCATCACGGCCGTGACGATCCCCTATATTCTGTTCTTGCGGAATCGCCTCGCCGAGGCTGGACCTGCAGTGAGCGCCCCTGCAGTCAAGGTCGCATGAAGCGGAATCACCCGCGTCGAGCTGGCGTTGCAACCGCGGCGCGGAGATCCCCAGGTGTTCCAGTCGTCATCAAATAGGCCGCCCAGAACCAAGGATGCAGTCCCGGTGTGCGTCTTGTGGAGCACCGTTCCGGCGGTCTGCGAGACCTGATAGTGGCAGGCAGCGCATTCCCACAGCCCGCGTGCGGCGATCTGCCCTGCGGACTGTCCCTTGCACCGGGGACAGATGTAGCCCTCAGGCCAGCGACAGTCGAACACGTAGTCCAGGCAAGTCTGTTAGTCGCTGAACCTTGCTTGAAACTCCAGGATGGTCCGCGGGAAGTCAGGTCTGGCCATTTTCCAAGGCTCCCCGAGCTAACCGGATACCCACTTAGCGGCTAAATAACCAGGTAACCGGAACGCTCCCGGGTCGGCAGGCGGCGCTGCTTATGCGCCCGGCGTCGGGCGCTGGGATCTGCCGGGGACGGCTACTTGCTGTCCGCGGTGGTGACGCTGGAGTTGGCGCCCATCGTCTCCGCGTTGACCATCCAGGCATACTGCTCCAGCTTGGCGATAAACGCGTGCAGCAGGTCCGCCGTCGTCGGGTCCTCTTCGTCCACTTCGTCGTGGACTTTGCGCATGGTGCCGACGGCGGCCTCGAGAGCCGCGACGATCCGCTCGATGGCGTCCTTGGTGTTGATCAGTCCGGCCGGGAACTCGGCGAGGGCGGTGGACGTGGACACCGTGGAACTGCGGCCGTCCGGCAGGGCATGGAGGGCCCGCATGCGCTCCGCCAGGTCATCCGCGAAGGCGCGGGCAGCATCGATGATTTCGTCCAGCTGCAGGTGGAGGTCCCGGAAGTTCGTCCCCACGATGTTCCAGTGTGCCTGCTTGCCCTGGACATGAAGTTCGATCAGGTCCACGAGCACTGCCTGCAGGTTGGTCGTGAGGGTGGGTGTTGCTTTCATGGGTCCTCCTGGGTAGGTCCGATTCCGTTGCGCCCCCATACTGCTGGGGCCGATGCTTCCGACGCTACCCGAGCGCGCCGAGGTGCGCGCCGGTCCCGGCGGAATTTCTCGGTCAGCTTACTAAGTCGACTTACTACCGTCTGTGGTGAAAGTTCGCTGCGGGCCCACTGCAGCCCGCAGCGCAGGCTCAGACCGCCTCGTTAAGCACCGGCCCCAGCGGGAACAGAGCGCGGGTGATGCCCCCTGCGGTGGCCGTGTCCAGCTGCGACAGGTAGTCATTGCGGCGCCGCGGGGCGATCCGGGACTGCGGTTCGAAGCCCCGATCAGGATCGTCCGCGTAGTGGGCCGTGAGGCCGTCACGCATCAGCCGGATGGCCTCGGCGCGCTGCTGGGAGACCGCCGCGTGGGTGGACCCGAGTTCTGCGGCCAGGTCCTTGACAGTCCTGTCGCCGAAGTAGATCTCCTCGACGACGTAGCGCATGCGGTCCGGGAGGGACTTCACGGCTGCGCGGAGGTACTGGAGCCGTTCGTCCGCGAGCACGGAGTGTTCCGGCGTCAGCGTTTCTGCGGCCAGTGTGTCGACGACGGCATCATCGAGCGGCGTCAGGGTGCGGGAGGCGTCGGCGAGGGCCGCTTCGACGACGCTCTGCTGGACGCCTAGGGACGACGCGATCTCGTCGACGCTGGGGGTGCGTCCGAGGGCTGCGGCGAGGGTTTCCTGGACCGACATCGTTTCCTTGATCCGGCGGCGCGCGGACCGTGTGGCCCAGTCGCTGGCACGCATCTCGTCGGCAAACGCGCCGAGGATACGCCGGCGCGCGAACGCACCGAACGGTACGCCGAGGTCCGGGTCGAAGGAATCGGCCGAGGTGATCAGGGCAATGGCGCCGGCAGACGCCAGGTCATCGCGGGAAAGGTGTGATGCCTTTGAGCACAAGTCTGAGACAAGGTAGCCAACCAGCGGAAGATGCTGTGTGACCATCTCGTTGCGTTCCACGCGATTCAATAGTTCCCCCAAAGAGCCCAGATCCGGAGGCCTTAAAAAGGCCGAGAGCCGCAGCCGACAACGGTCCCGTGCTTCCCCTAGGGAAGTCGGTGTGTGAAACCCGGGCGCAGCACCCATGACGAAACGTATCACCCGAGTCACAATCTGCGTGTAACCTCAGGGAAAAGCTTGGCTGAAAATGCGGTAACTCTTTTCATCGGGGCGGCAAGGGAATGGGGCCTATGGGTGCAGGTGATCTATCGGCGGCTCTCTGGCAGGAGCGCCGCCAGCTGGAACTGCTGCTTTTCAGGTTGGAGACGCAACGGCTCCATGTCCTGGCCGGCAACCTGAAATGGCTTGGTTTTACGGCTTCCGAGATGGAGAGTGTCCTCGATCGGATGCGCTTTGAAGCCCTGGCCCGGAGTGTCGAATCGGCCGCGGTGGCGGCGGAATGGGGCTTGCCGGCCCAAGCGCCCCTGGTCGGGCTCGTGGCGGGGGCTCCGCCCGGTGCCTGGCCCGAGGTCTTGCAGGATCATCTGGAGGGGCTGCGCGAGTTGCTCCGGCAACTCGGCGACGCTGCCCGTGCCAATGAGGATACTCTGCGTCGCGTGGACCGTCAGCCGGCTGCCGGCGCGTCCGGTGAGACGGACACGGCCGGGGATCTCGACCATCTGACGACGGCGGGAAACATTGAGCGCGCGATGGCGGTCACCCGCCGGACAACCCAGCCCCTGCTCGAGAACTACCTCGACGGAACCCTGGACTGATCAGGGGCGCCGGTCAGCGCGTTGTGGGGGCAGGCGGCGGCAGCAGGCCGCGGAGGGCGTCCTCGGATTCCACGCCCGCCTGGGCTGCGGCAAGGTTGGCGGCCGCGATGGCCTCGATGACCTCGCGGCGCTGGATCGGAACGCCGCGGGGTGCCTCGATGCCGATCCGGACACCGTCGCCGCGGCCTTCCAGCACCGTGATGACGATCCCGTCGCCGATCATGATCTGTTCGCCCGGTTTGCGTGTGAGTACCAGCATTCTCTCAATCTACCCTTCGCTGTGTGGCGCCGCGGACGATTCCCGATGCCACGGCCGTGCCACTTCTGCCCATCTCAGATCGTCACGGCGTGTGCCGGGGCGGAATCGATCCACCCCAGCGGCAATCCGAGCCTGTTGACGGTTTCGGGGGTGGACGTTTCGGCGGCTCCTACGACGGCCACCGCGCTGATGGTCAGCTGCGCTGCGAGGACCCCGACCCAGCGTGCGGTGTCCTCGGCCTTACGTCCCGCGTCCACCGCTACCCAGAGCTGGTCAGCGGAGAGCGCGGCGACGGACTGGAGCCGGGCGATGGCATCGCGGGCCTTCCCGAGTCCGAACGCCACTACAACTGTCTGTTCCGTCAGCACTGCGTGGGCGCGGGCCGCCGTGGCGCCCTGGCGTCCCTCCACGTGCAGGTGGCCGTAGGCCGACAGCTTTCCGGCCGTGCGCACATCGGCGCCGCCGGCTGCAGTGGACATGGCCAGGGCGGCGTCGAGAGCATCGTCCCCCAGCCCGACAAGGACCACCAGGTCCCCGACGCCGCTCAGCACGGTGGGGACCATCTCGCGCCGTGGGGCGGGCGCCGTGGTTGTGGGAGCGGCGGAAACGGCGGCCGCGGCAAGGGCGGCGTCATATCGGGCGCGGTCCGGGACGACGGCGGCCGGGGCGGCGTCATATTGTGCGCGGTCCGGGACGACGGCGGCCGGGGCGCCGAGCCCGGCGCCAAGCTGCTCAAGCAGTTCGGCAAAGTCCGGCGACTCGGTGGACAGGCCGGCGCTAACGGGCCGGTGCAGCTTCAGTTCAGCCGCATCCGCCTCGTCGAGCAGGGCCGCGATCGCCGCACCCTGCAGCTGGTGTGCGGGAGCTGCCGCCGCACGCGGGGCGGCGGCAGCATCCGCCTCGACCGGGAGGACCGCCTCGGGAACCACTTCGCCGGTGACCACCTCACGGCCGGCCGGCACCTCGATGATCGCCTCGTACCGGTCACCGGCGAAGAGCCCGGCAATTCCGGGGCTGGTGATGCGTTCCGCGGAGACAATGCGGGCGGCGGGCCCGTGCTGAAGTGCGGCCTTACGCCGGATCTCCTCCAGCGACGCTCCCTTAAGCCGATAGGGGTTCGGCATGGCGTACAACTCCTACAGTTTCGATCCGGACGTTAGCGGAGGTGACTTCCCGGTAGGACAGTACGGGCACAGAGCCCGGCTGCGATCCCACGAGCCGGTGAATGGCGGGCCGGAGCGCCGGAGCGCAGACCAGCACGGCCTGGCGGTTGGCCGCGGCGGCGGAGTCGACGGCGTGGCTCACCGAGCGCAGCACGGCGTCGAGCCTGTCCTGACCCATCACGATCTGGCTGCCACCCTCGGCGGGGCGCATGTCCTCGAGCATGGACTGCTCCAGGAGCGGGTCGATCATGATGACGTTCAGCACGGACCCGTCCATGAACCTGGCCGTCAGCGCGGGGCCGAGGGCCTGGCGGGCGGACTCGACCAGCGACTCCGGGTCGGTGGAGATCTTGGCGCGGAGCGTCAGCGCCTCGTAGATGCGGGCCAGATCGTTGATGGGCACCTGTTCATCCAGCAGGCCCTGGAGTACGCGCTGCAGCTCTGCGAGGGAGAGCAGTGCGGGGGTGAGTTCGTCGACGGCGGAAGGACTCTGCTTCCGCACCCCTTCGGTGAGCACACGCACGTCCTCGCGGGAGAGCAGCCGGGCGGCATTGGCCGTGACGATCGACGAGAGGTGCGTCACCAGGACGGAGACGCGGTCGATGACTGTGGCGCCGGTCATTTCGGCGTTGTGCCGCATTTCCGCCGGGATCCATTTGCCGGCCAGGCCGAAAACCGGCTCGATCATTGCGATGCCGGGGAGCGAGTCGAGGCTGTCACCCAGGGCGAGCATCTGGCCGCTCGGGGCGGTGCCGCGGCCGGCTTCCACGCCGGCAATCCGGATCGCGTAGCTTGCCGGCGGGAGGTCCACGCTGTCCCTGGTGCGGACGGGCGGGATGACAAGGCCCAGCTCCATCGCAATCTTGTGCCGCAGGGACCGCACCCGGGCCAGCAGGTCGTCGGAGGCGCCGGAGACCATGTCCACGAGGTCCGGGGCCAGCAGGATCTCCACCGGGTGGATGCGCATATCCTCGAGGAGCTTGTCGTTGGGATCCATCTCCGGGAAGTTCAGCGCGGCCGCCTCGGCTTCGGCCGACTTCTCGTTGTGCTGCTGCCGTGCGGCGATCCGGCGGGACGCGAAGAGCAGCCCGGCTCCGACCAGAAGGAAGGGCAGCGGCGGCATGCCGGGGATCAGGGCCATGGCGATCGCGGCGACGCCGGCGATCATCAGTGCGTTGGGCGACTGCATCAGCTGGGTGGACGCCGTGCGGCCCATGTCCGATTCGGTGTTCGAGCGGGTCACGATCATGCCGGTGGACACTGCCATCAGCAGGGCCGGGATCTGGGTTACCAGCCCGTCGCCCATGGTCAGGATGCCGTAGGTGCTCACGGCGTCGCCGATCTCCATGCCACGCTGCAGCATGCCGATGGCGATGCCGCCGATGAAGTTGATGATGATGATGATCAGTCCGGCAATCGCGTCGCCCTTGACGAACTTCGAGGCACCGTCCATGGCGCCGTAGAAGTCGGCCTCGGCCGAGACCTCGGCGCGCCGTTCGCGGGCCTGGGTGTCGGTGATCAGGCCGGCGTTGAGGTCGGCGTCGATCGCCATCTGCTTGCCGGGCATGGCGTCGAGGGTGAAGCGGGCGCCCACCTCGGCGACGCGTTCGGCTCCCTTGGTGACAACCACGAACTGGATGACCACCAGGATCAGGAAGATGACCGCGCCGATGATCATGGAACCGCCCACTGTCACCTTGCCGAAGGCTTCGATGACCTGGCCGGCGTGCCCCTCCCCCAGAATCAGCCGGGTGGAGGCGACGTTGAGGCCCAGCCGGAACAAGGTGGCGACGAGCAGCAGCGAGGGGAAGACGGAGAAGTCCAGCGGCTTCTTCACGAACATGCTGGTCAGCAGGACCAGCAGCGCCAGCAGGATGTTGCAGACGATCAGGACATCGAGCAGGGGCGCGGGCACCGGAACAATCAGCAGCAGCACAATGCCGACAATGCCGATGGGCACCGTCAGCGGGGCGAGCTTCTTGATCATGGTGCGGTCCTTTCACAGACGCTGGTTCGAAAAGTGTTCACGCGGTGCCTCATACGGCGGCTCCCACAGCTGCGGTTGTGCTGCTCATTCGGTGCATCCCGACGGCGGCGCCGCGGGACTTGAGTGCCATCACGAAGGCGAGGACACCGGCGACGGCGCGGTAGAAGTCCACCGGGATCTCCTGGCCCAGCTCGCAGGCGCTGTGCAGGGCCCTGGCCAGCGGAATGTCCTGGACCATCGGCACGTTCTTCGCCTCGGCCTCCGCCCTGATTCTGGTCGCGATGTGGCCGGAGCCTTTGGCCACCACACGGGGCGCGGATTTGCCGGGTTCATACTTCAGTGCCACCGCCACGTGCGTAGGGTTCACCAGCACGACGTCGGCGTCTCCGATCGCGGCGATCATGCGGTTCCGGCTCATAGCCATCTGCCGGGCCCGGCGCTGGGAACGGATGAGCGGATCGCCTTCACTGTTCTTGTTCTCGTCCTGGACTTCCTTTTTGGACATCCGGGTTTTCTTGCGGTTGCGGCGCATAACCACGAAGAAGTCGGCCGCCGCCAGCACGATTCCGGCGGCCACGGCGAACTGGATCAGGGCGGCGATGCCCCCGCCCGCGGCCTGCACCACACCCGCCACGGGCATTCCCCCGGCGGTCAGCAGGACCGGGACCAGGCCCTGCACCACGCTGTACAGGACGAGGCCCACCACGCTGGCCTTCAGCAGCGCCTTGACGCCGCCCCAGACTGCCTGCATGCCGAACATCCGCTTCAGGCCGCCGAGCAGTTTGAAGTGCTCGAAATCGAACTTGAACTTCTTCAGGTGCACGCCGCCCTGCAGCGCGGATCCGGCGAGGACCACAACAAAGACGACCATCAGCATGGGACCGACGATGCCGGCGATGGCGGCGAGGCCGTCTTCCAGCGCCTTCACGGCTTTGCCCGGGTCCGGCGCGGCCACGATGCCGCGGACGCTGAAGAGCTGGTCCGTGGCAGCGTTGGATGCGCGTTCCACCGTGGCGGGGATCATGATGGCCGCGGCCCCGACGCCCAGCCACGCGGTGAGGTCCTGGGACCGGGAAAGCTGGCCCTTGGAACGGACCTCCTTCATCCGTTTGTCGGTGGCTTCCTCGGTCTTTTCCTGTGAATCCGACATCAGCCCACCCCCAGCACGGACTTGGCGGCCTGGCCGGCCAGGCTGGAGACGATCCTGGGCAGCGCGAGGAACATAAAACCTGCCAGCATCAGCGTCAGCAGGATCTTGAGCGGGAAGCCCAGCGAGAAGGCGTTCAGCGCCGGTGCCACGCGGGTCAGCAGGCCCAGTCCGACGTCGGCAAGGAACAAAACCACCACCAGGGGGCCCGCGATCTGGACTGCGGCGAGGAACATGCCGGTGACCGCCGCCGTCATGGCCTGGACCGGCTGGGCCAGATCCATGCCGCCGGCCAGAGGCAGGGCCGCAAAGCTGCCCGTCAGCCCGGTGATGACCAGCTGGTAGCCGTCCGACGCGAACAGCAAGGCCAGGGCGGCCATCTGCAGGAGCCTGGTGAACTGCGCGCCGTTGACCATCATCTGCGGGTCGAAGGCCTGCGCCATCTGAAACCCGCTGAAGAGGTCGATCAGGCTGCCGGCGGACTGGATGGCGGAGAAGATCACCAGGACCAGAAATCCGAGGGCCAGCCCGGTCACCAGCTCCAGGACCACCCCGCTGACGAAGCCTGCCGTGTCGCGTGGCGTGTAGCCGACGGAGACGCGTTGTGAGACGGCCAGGCCCAGGCCGAGGCCCAGCATGGCCTTGACGCGGCCCGGGAATGCCTGGTGGGCGAAGGGCGGCGCCACGATCAGGAATGCCGTCATCCGGACGGTGGCCAGCAACAGGACTTCCAGCCACGACGGGTCGATCGGGATGCCCACCTCACAGGCCGCCGAGCAGGGACGGGATCTTGGCGAAGAGGTCGTTGGTGAAGGTGACCATCTCCGAGATCATCCAGTGCCCGCACACCAGCAGCGCGATGGCCACCGCCGCGGCCTTGGGCACGAATGACAGGGTGGCCTCCTGAAGCTGGGTGATGGACTGCAGTAACGCGATGGCTAGGCCGACGACGAGCGCCGTCACCAGGACGGGGGCGGAGAGCTTTGCGGCCACGATCATGGCCTGGAGGCAGATATCCAGGACGGCGTTGGCGTTCATCCGGTGCCCGCATAGCTTTGGATGAGCGAGGCGATGATCAGGCCCCAGCCGTCCACGAGGACGAAGAGGAGGATCTTGAAGGGCAGCGAGATCATCACCGGCGGGAGCATCATCATGCCCATCGACATCAGGGCCGCGGAGACTACCAGGTCGATCACGAGGAACGGGATGAAGATGACGAAGCCGATGATAAACGCGGCACGCAGTTCGGAAATCATAAACGCCGGGATCAGGCTCTGCAGCGGCACCGCCTCCGGGGTGGCCGGATTTTCCGCACCCGCGGCGCGGGTCATCAGCGCGATGTCCTCCTCACGGGTGTGGGCCAGCATGAACTGCTGCAGCGGGCCGGATGCGGCCGCCACGGCGCCGTTGAAGTCCAGGGTGCCGTTGAGGTAGGGCTGAACCCCGATGGTGTTTATCTCATTGAGCACAGGCCACATCACGAAAATCGAGATGAAGAGGGCCAGGCCCGCCAGCACCTGGTTCGGCGGGATGGAAGGCAAGGACAGCGCGTTGCGGGTCATGGCCAGGACCACGAAGATCTTGGTGAAAGACGTCATCATCAGCAGCAGCGCAGGCGCCACCGAGAGCAGGGTGATCCCGATCAGGGTCAGAACGGCGGTGGACGGTTTGCCGTCGAGTCCGTTGATCTCGATGTTGACGCTGCCGCCGGGGTTGGCCGGATCCGTCGGGGCCACCGGCGGGGTGGGGTCGATGGGTGCGGCGTGGCCGGTTGCAGCGTTGAGCCACAGCAACAGGGCCGCGAGGAAGACGGCGGCGAGTCCCAGAAAAACAATCCTGGCCGGATGGCGCCGGTCAGGGGCGGCGGCCGGGCGTGCGTGGGCCGGCCGGGTGCTGAGGGGGCGGTTCAATTGCGGCGTCCGCTCCTGAGAACGGCAGCGGCCTGCTTCCAGGTGGAGCCGGCCAGGATCGAACCGTGCAGAGGCGGGTGTGCGGGGCTGCCCGCGCGCGTCGCGGGGCCGCGCGCGTGGGAATCCCGGTGCAGGGTGCTGCGTCGGGACGGCGGAACTCTTTCCGAGCCGGCGCCGGCCACGCCGGAGGAAGCACTCTCGACGTCGGCCGAGCCGGCGGTGCGCCCGGCACCCTCGCCGGCGGCCTGGCTGTCCGCTGTGGTGTCCGGGAAGCCGGTCTTTCCGGCCGAAAGCGGGCCGAATCCGGCGAGGAGGCGGGCGAATTCGCCGGCGCGGTTCTCGGCAACCGGGACCTCTTCCGCTTCCGCCGGGATATCACCGGTGTGCAGGACGTTGACGGCGTGGTCGGTGACGCCGAGCAGGAATCGCTGGCCGGCGGCGTCGACCACCACCACGGAGGCCTTCTGGCCGACGCTCTGGCGGCTGACGATGGTCAGCGCGCGGTCAGCGCGCCGCCGACCGGTGCCTTTGCCGAGCCGGCGCTGCAGGAACCACATAAGGCCCAGCACCGCGCCCAGGGCCACGAGTACCCGCAGCCCGAGGATCAGCGAGTCCATTCAGCTGAGCCCCTCGGCAACATCGAGGATGCGGGTAATCCGGACAGCGTAGTCCTGGTCCAGCACCACCACTTCGCCGTGCGCGATCAGGCGGCCGTTGAGGAGTACATCGGCGGGGGCCCCGGCGGAGCGGTCAAGTTCGATGATCTTACCCGGTTCGAGCGCGAGCACGTCACGGACCGACATGCGGGTGCGTCCGATCTCCACGGTCAGGGCCATTTCGATGTTGTTGATGCGGCCCAGCCGGCCGGCGACGGCATCCGCTCCGGCGAACACGTCGCCGCCGCTGTCCTGGCCGGAGCTGTGCTCCCGCAGGCGGACCGCGAACCAGGCTGCCGGGCTGGCGCCGTCGGAAAGTTCGAAGACGGCCGTGTCCGGGTCTGAGAGCAGCCCGGACGCGTCGGATTCCCGCAGATCGCTCAGGACCCCGGCGCCGAACGCTGAACTGGCGCTTTCCATAGCGGGGCGCAGGACATCGGTAACCGAGACGTGTCCAAGCTGGTTTCCGGCTCCGGCGGCCTCATCGAGGAATGTACGGTCGCTGAGCATCAGGGCGAGATCCGCGGTGACGGAGCCAACGAACGTTGCGGTGACGGCTTGACGGGCGTACGCCGCGGCGGCCCGTGCGGGCACCAGCGCAACAACTTTTAGCGCTACCGGGCTCGGCAGCTCCTCAACAAGCCGTTCCGCCGACGATTCGTGTCTGGTCAGGGTGATGCTCATCGGTGGTTCTCCTCGATTGTGACAATAACGGCGGCCGCCCTGGATCCGTTGCGGGCAGGGGCGGCGGTGGCGAGCCTGGTGCCGTCCAGAGTGAGGTCAAACGGCCGGTTTTCCAGGTGCGGCAGGGTGAGGACATCTCCGACGGCGAGGCCAAGGATCTGGCTGGGGGTGACGAACGACGTCGAGAGCCGCACCGACAGCTCCACGGGGACCCGTTCCAGCTGCGCACTGACGCGGGCCGGGGCGTCGCCGCGGTTGTCGGTCGGGTTGACCTTCTTGAGCCGCCCGAGCAGCAGGGCGGCCGGGACGGCAAGGGTGGCCGGGGCGCTCATGTCGCCCACGTTCATGGTGAATGCCGCAACGATCATCAGTTCACTGGGCGCTGCCGCCTGGGCGAACTGGGAGTTGTACTGGATGGTGTCCACCCGGACTGCCTCGCTCAGCAGCGGCCCGAAAGAGTAGCCGAGGTCCTCGAGGGCCTCGTCCATGAGCCCCTTAACCAGCGCCTGCTCGATCTGGGTGAACTTGCGGTCCGGCATGGGCGCGTCCTTGGAGGCGCCGAGCATGCGGTTCACCCAGCCGAGGGCCGCCGGTGCCGGGAACTGCACCACGAGCTTGGAATCGTGGGCCTCGACGGTGCACAGCACCATGGAGGTCACGGCGGGCAGGGAGGCTGCGTACTCGTCGTAGCTCAGCATGCTGACGTCATCGAGCCGGACGACGGACTTGACCCGGACCTTGGCGGTCAGCTGGGTGCCCCATTGGCGGGCGAAGGTTTCAAAGGCGAGCTCCAGCACGCGGCTGTGTTCGCGTGCCAGCGTCGCGGGACGCCGGAAATCGTAGACGGTTACGGTCCGCTCCCGTACCACTTCCCGCTCATCCAGAACACTCACGGTTGCCACTATCGGCAAGGGATCCGCCGCCGTAAGCAATCCGCGTCAAGCAAATTGCAGCAGGCAAAACACGGCTATTTCTGGCTAAGCTTCAACGCTTCGGGAATGAGGGCCCGGACGACGTCGGGCTGGTCGGAGATAACCACGATGTCCACCCGGCGGTTCCGCTCCATCAGTTCCGGCGTGGAATCGTCGTTGACCTGCCGGGCGGAGCCGAACGCCACCGCGCCGATGGTCCCGGGAGTAATCCCGCCGCGCTCCACCATGTAGCGCAACACATTGACGGCACGCGCGGAGGACAGCTCCCAGGTGGAGGGGTAGGCCGTCACACCGTTCGCTGCGTGGCCTTCGACCATGATCTCCAGGGCAGCAGGGCCGAGGACCGGGGAGACGATCTGCAGGACCTGGGAAGCGCGGTCTGTCAGTTCCGGCCGGTCCGCGGCGAAGAAGGTCTGGGATCCGATGAGTTTGACGGTCAGCCCGCGCTGATCGATCTGGAATTCCACGTTTTCGTTGAGTCCGGCCGCCGCCAGGCCCGCCCGCATCTGGGCTTCCAGGGCGCGCAAGCGGTCGACTTCCTTCTTCGCCGCCTCGAGGGCCTCCGGCGTGGCCGGCGACGCCGCAGCTTGGCTGGCGGCGAAGGCTTCCAGCTCTTTGTTCACGAGCTCCGGCGGGACCACGGTACCGTCGGCTGTGTCCACGGTTTCGGACGCTACCGAGCCGAAGCCTGTGGCCAGGGAATTGCGGAGCTTCTCGAATTTGTTGGCGTCCACCGTGGACATGGCGTAGAGAACGATGAACAGGCACATGAGCACCGTGACCATGTCCATGTAGGACGCCATCCAGCGTTCGTCAACGTGGTGCTCTTCGGGTTTTTTGCGGGGGCGTCGGCGGCCACTCACGCGGCCGTGTCCATTGTTTCAGCGTTGCCAGCGGCCGCCTTGCGTCCGCTTCCCGGGCTCTTGAGCTGGTGCTCGGGGACCATGGAACGAAGCCTCTCGGCGAGCAACAACGGCTGGGCCCCGGCCTGGACCGCGAGCATCCCCTCCATCAGCAGCGTCCGGCGTTCGATGTCCAGTTCGGACAGCCGGGCCATCCGCGAGCTGAACGGGAGCCAGATGAAGTTGGCCGACAGCAACCCCCAGAGGGTGGCAACGAAGGCCGCGGCAATCATGTGCCCCAGCTGCTCCGGTTCGGAGAGGTTCTCCAGGACGTGGGTCAGGGACACAACGGTGCCCACGATCCCGACGGTGGGGGCGTAGCCGCCGAGGGACGCGAAAAACTTCGAAGCGGAATGATCGCTGCGCGCCTTCGTATCAATTTCATCCTCCATTTGCATCCGGAGGTCTTCAGCGTCGGTGCCGTCGGCGATGTTCTGCAGGGCACGGGCAAGGAAGGGGTCATTGACGCCGGCGGCCTCTTCCTCGAGGGACAGCAGGCCCTCGCTGCGGGCCTTTTCCGCGAACCGGACCATCTGGTCGATGCTGTCCTGCGGCTTCGCGGTTTTTCCCATGAACATCCCCGGCACGGCTTTGAATGCCTGGACAACGTCCTTGAGCGTATTCCCGGCGAGACCGATGGCCAGGGTCGCGCCGAAAACCAGAATCATGGGGGCCGGCAGCAGCAGTGAGGTCAGGCTGCCGCCTTCCAGCAGTACCATAACGATGAGTGAACCAAAGGCGAGGAGCAGTCCGATGACTGTTGCGGGATCCATGGGTTACTTTCTTGGTTGCTCAGGTGCGGTGCGACTGCCGGCGCCCTTGGGATCCGAGGGAGGGACCAGACTCAGCGGGTATCCCGTCACGGCGGGGAAATCCCGCGCCTTGCTCAGCACATACGCCCGGTAGTCGGCAATGAGTTCCACCACGTCCGCAAGGCTTTCCAACACGACGTAGGCGGCGCCGTCCAGTGTTACCAGGTGGGTGTCCGGGCTCTCGTGGATACGCTCGATCAGGTCCGGATTGATGGCGAAGCGCGTTCCGTTGAGGCGTGTGACGACGATCATGGGCCGATTCTGCTCTGTTCTCGCGCTAAGCGTTACTCAGCAAGGGGAAGGATGTTCTCCTCTTACTGTCGGCAAGGCCGCCCACTTCGTTAGGCGCCGGTTATGAACACTTCCGGTCGTACCGGATCCCGGCTGCGGCGCCCTCGCCCAGGGCCTCGCGGGTGTCCGCCCACACATTGCTGAAGAGGCCGGTGACTGTGCTGGCCCGGCAGTCGATGATGCGCACGGGGTACCTCGAGTCGTTGCCGAAATCGTACTGGTTCCGGCCGAGCCTGTTGGCGCGGACCGTGACCGTGATATTGGAGTAGTTGGCGTTGTCGATCACGATGCTGCTCTGGCCGCCGTCCAGCCAGTTGTTCTCGACGACGACGCCGGACAGCTTGGCGACGTTCTGCTGCAGAAGGATCGCCGCGCCCCCGGACGATCCATGGGCGCTGAATTCACTGCCCGGGCCCCGGACTGTGGAGCTGATCACGTGGTTGCCCGTAATCCGGATGTTCTCGCCGCCCTGTACCTGGATGCCGTCGTTGTGGGTTCCGTCAACATGGGCCGGGTCGTTGCTGAAGTAGCTGAGGTCGTGGATGTAGTTGGCGTCGGCCACCACGTTTGCCGCCGGCGGGCCATTGGGGCGGTTGAAAATCCCGAGCCCGTCGGTAGTGCCGTAGATGTTGTTCCGGCGGGCCGTGTAGTCATGGCCCACGATTCCGTCGCGGAAGTAGGACGGCCGTTCCGGCGCGATGGTGCTGTTCTCGACCAGTAGCTCTTTCACGCCCGCGTCGGTGGCGTCCACGATCCCGGTATTCGACGGCGGGATCTGCAGCCCGCCGCGCAGCCGGCAGTTCCGGATGGTCACATTGCTGGCACGGATCTTAATGTCGCCCCAGATATCCAGGCCCGCCAGGACGGTCCCGTCCACGGTGATGACGAGGTCTGTCCCGCCGGTGTTATATGGAGTGGGCTGCGTGCCCGGCGGAAGCCCGGTGTTGGCCTCGCCCGGGCGGTCGGTGCCGGCCGGATTTCCGAAGAAGGCCATTGCGGCCCAAACAAGCGCCAGGACCGCTACCATAGTGGCGAACGTCAGGAAGTGCCGGCTGCGCCGGAAAGATCGGCCCGCTTCCGCGTATCGGGCCGGCCGCGCCCCGCCCGATTCTCTGCCGGTCACGGGGGTGGATCCGTCGACCTCGTCGAGGTGGCTCATCCCCGCGGCATTCCAGATGTCACAACTCCGATTGTCCACCGATGCACCATTCCGCGCTACGGCTGAGGCGGCCGGACTTCAGGCGGAACGCGACGGCGGCTCCGGGCCTTGCGCACCGCCGAAGCCGGAGCCGCCACCCGGAGCGCCACCTCATGGTTTCCGCTGCGTAAAAAGTCCTGCGACACGGAAACGGCCTGACGCTGCGGGAATTCCCGCAGCGCCAGGCCGTTTCCGTGTCGGGGGGCCGAATCCGCAGCGAAAACCGCCATGATGCCGGACGTTCTTCAACGTCTCCGCGAGAGAGGAAAGAGGGAACGGCTTCCGACACACCAATGACCCCAGGAGCGTGCTGATTGAGGCCGTATCACCGGAAGAGAGGCAATGATCATGACGGCAAGCACCGGTGTGGCATCACGCTGGCCCAAGCGCTGGCCATTGTCCTGGGCACCAAGGAAATTCCGCTCCGGCTGCGGGCCTGGGACGGCTCGGAGGCCGGGCCGGCCGGTGCGC